>DOYB01000240.1 GCA_003518745.1 Selenomonas sp.
CACTAGAACGAATTCAATCGGAAGTACGTAAACCTCTACAATAACAGGAGTGGAAAAATGCAGAACAAAAACTGGAAATCCTACGAAATGACAATAACCGGCCTGCCACAGCAGGTCAAGTACAATGAGGACACGGTGAAAAACCTGTTTCTCCCCTTTCTGAGGGAACTATCAGCCCTGCAGGGCACTGTAGAGCGCAGAATCGTGGTCTTTCTGGCCGCCCCGCCCGCAACCGGCAAATCTACTCTGGCTCAGTTTCTGGAACACCTTTCAAAGGAGGACCCCATGCTCACGAATATACGCGCCGTGGGCATGGATGGCTTCCACTATCCCAATGATTACCTGGAATCACACTACACCCTAATAGATGGGGAGTCAGTTCCAATGAAATCCATCAAGGGCGCCCCGGAAACCTTCGATGTGGATGGTCTTCAGGCAAAGCTCAGGGCAGTGCGCAGGGCAGAAACAAAGTGGCCCGTATATGACCGCCGCATCCATGATGTCCGCCCAAATGTGGAAACAGTGGACGCGGACATAATCCTTGTAGAGGGCAACTGGCTGCTCCTGAAGGATTCCCGTTGGACCGATATCCGCATCCTTGCTGACTACAGCGTATTCATCGAAGCCTCTCCCGAACTTCTGAAGGCTCGTCTCATAGAAAGAAAAATCCAGGGAGGACTCTCCCCCGAGGAAGCCGCGGCCTTCTACGAGGCCAGTGACCGTCGCAATGTCGAACGTACCCTCAAGGATTCGGGAGCAGCCGACGAGGTCTGGATAATGCAAGAAGACGGCGATTTTGTGAAAAATTTTGACGAATGAAACTGACACACGGAAGGAATGGAGAGGCTCATGGCGAATATTCCCTTGGAGGAGATAATCTGTTTCGATACCGAAACAACCGGAGTTGGAGGCGATGCCGAAATCCTGCAGCTTTCAGTGATGGACGGTACCGGCAGCGTACTATTTGATGAATACATCCGTCCACGTCAAGCGCTCCGGTGGCCAGAGGCAGAACGGGTTCACCATATATCTCCCGAGATGGTTTCAGGACTTGATACTATAGACTCACATCGAGACCGTATTACAGCTATTCTGGATTCTGCCAAAATCTACGTGGGATACAATATAATCTTCGACATCCGAATGCTGAAGAATGAAGGCTTCTCTATGGCTCCCTTTCATAGGGCCGGGGTTCAGGTAATCGATGTCATGCGCAATTTTGCTCCCATATATGGCGACTGGAATCCCTCAAGAAACTGTTATCGATGGCAGAAGCTTGAAACCTGTGCAAAGTACTATCAATATGACTGGGGTGACGAAAAGGCCCACGGCGCTTTAGCCGACACCAGAGCCACCCTGTACTGCTTTAAGCGTATGAACAATTTGGATTGAGATAAGGAGGCTTTAGAATGGTAGAGGAAAAGGAATTGGCCTTTTGGCTCGTGAAGAATGGATGGGTGGAATCTGCCCCCAAAGCGCTTCGCTTCGTGCACTCTGCTGCCGCGGGCGAATGCACTGAGGAAATGATGGATGCCCTTTCCATGAAAGTCCTGCTGGAAAAGGGCTCAGACCTGTTTGCCATCAATGATCTGAGCAAGGGACTCCCCGAGGTTCACAGCGATGAGGTTTTGGCCCTGCTGAACCGTGCCATCGCTGATGCCACAAAGATGATTGAACATTGGCATGAGCACCCCTCAGACACGAACGCGAAATTTTTCCGTGTTAATCTGAAAAATGTAAATTGGGATGTAGAATAATAAAAGGAGATATGCACATGGCTGGTGATCGATTCAGACCGAAGGGAATTTTCTACGGAATAGGAGTGGGCCCGGGAGATCCTGAGCTTCTCACGGTAAAGGCCATTAGGGCCATTGAAGATGCCGATGCGGTTATCGCGCCGAAAACCGAGAAAAAAGAGGGCAGTGTCGCCCTCTCAATCGCGGGACCATATCTGAAGAAGGATGTGGAAATCGTATATCAGGTCTTCCCCATGATAAAGAATTTCTCCGAGTCCTCCGACGCATGGGAACAGAACAAGGCAGAAATCCTAACGCTGCTGGAGGCCGGCAAGAACGTAGCCTTCCTGACCCTTGGAGATCCAATGTTCTACAGCACCTACATATACGTATACAGACTGCTGGAGCAGGAGAACATACATGTGGAAACAATACCCGGTGTTCCCGCCTTTGCGGCCATCGGAAGCCGCCTTGGATATCCAATCGTAGAGGGAAATGACATCCTGTCCATTATTCCCGCTACGGCAGATGAGGAAAAGATACGCCGTGCCATGTCCGTTTCAGACAATGTGGTGCTGATGAAGGTGTACCATAACTTCCCGGAAATAGTGGATCTCCTGGAAGAGAACAACATGGCGGACAACTCCGTTATGGTAAGCCGCTGCGGCCTTGACAATGAACGCCGTATCGATGATATCAAAGCTCATAGAAATGATGAGGTAAACTACCTCTCCACTATTCTCGCCAGAAGAAATAGGGGAGATGCGTAATGAGAGCAGCAAAACCGGCAAACCCCATTTTTATCTTGCTTTTACTGACCCTGCTTATAAGCTGCGCCGGATGTATGGAGTCCACCGACAATCCCTCCTCCGTTGATACCGGCTTCTGCACCATAGAGGACGATGCTGGCCGAAATGTCCTCCTTGCGAAGAAACCTGAACGCATAGCAGTGACCTCTGTTTCATTCCTTGAGCCACTGCATGAGGTGGGTGGCGATGTGGTGGGTCGGCCTGATTCCAGAAACAAAATGCCCGACTACGCAAAGGATAAGCCCAGCATAGGACAGGTCTACCAAATCGATGTTGAGAGGCTTCTGGCATGCCAGCCGGATCTGGTCATCATCAACAAGGGCATGAACGAAAAGCTTCTGGAGGTTCTTGAGAGTAACGGAATCCCCGCCATAGTGGTCAACATGAAAAGCTACAAGGACGTCAAGAATGAAATCACCATCTTCTCCCATATAGCAGGCAATACGGCAAAGGGAGAGCAGCTTATAGCCGGCATGGATCAGCGAATTCAGGGTACCATCGCCAAACTCCCCAAGGAAAAGAAACGTGTTGCTGTCCTCCACAGTACTGCCCAAGGGCTGAGCGTACAACTCGATGGCAGTATCGCAGGCAATATAGTCCAGTTACTGGGATGGGAAAATGTTGCTTCCGGCATGACACCAATGGAGAAAAATCCTGATGCCGCGCCCTACAGCATGGAAACCCTTGTCGAACAGAATCCGGAAATCATTTTTATCACCAGTATGGGCAAAATAGAGGACATAAAGGCAAACATGGACAAGATGATCAACGACAATCCCGCCTGGCAGACCATACCCGCCGTCAAAAACGGACAGATCTATTACCTTCCCCAGGATTTGTTCCTGCTAAGCCCCGGAATCCACTATCCGGAGGCAGTTGAGTTGATGGCCAGGCTGATTTATCCCGAGGTATTGAGATGAACGTGGAAGGCCGGAGCGGCTCGGCCGGAAGCTCAGGACGGCGAATATCCCTTTTGGCGGTATTCGCCATTTTGGCCTGTATGGGTATGGTGGTCAGCATAATGAAGGGTTCTGTGGAAATCCTTCCCGGTGAAATCTGGCAAGGACTGATTGGAAACGGCGCGGGGACACATGAACAGATTCTCAGAAATATACGGCTGCCCCGGACTATAGTCGCTGCTCTGGTGGGGATAAACCTATCCCTTTCAGGGGCCATCCTGCAAGGTGTTATGAAGAACCCCCTGGCAGATCCCCACATAATTGGAATTTCCTCCGGCGCGGGACTTGCGGGCATATTCATAATGCTCATGTTTCCGGAGGCAGGTTGGGCCATCACGCCGGTCGCCTTCCTTGGAGCAATGGGGGCTGCGCTCCTTATCTATATCCTCGCTTGGAAAAACGGGATACGTCCTATCCGAATCATTCTTGCGGGTGTAGCAGTGTCCGCCTTTCTGGGAGCAGGCATATCCGCCCTGATGATTTTCTATAGCGACAGGGTACACGGAGCGCTCATGTGGATGATTGGTGGCCTGTCTGCCAGAAGCTGGAGCCATGTGGATATTATATGGCCCTATGCCATGTTCGGCATTGCGCTGGCCATGATGGGCTCACGCCATCTCAACATCCTTCTGCTGGGAGACGAAATCGCCAAAGGACTTGGACTGAGGGTTGAGCTTACACGGATTCTGATGACGGCCCTGGCAGCTCTTCTGGCGGCAAGCGCCGTATCTGTGGTGGGGCTCCTTGGCTTTGTAGGGCTCATCGTCCCCCATGCCGCAAGGCTGATGATAGGCTCGGATTACCGGTTCCTGCTTCCCGCCTCAGCCCTTTTGGGCGCTGCTGTAGTGACCTTCAGCGATACATTTGCCCGTACCGCCTTCGCCCCTACAGAGCTTCCCGTAGGCATCATAATGGCAGTACTGGGCGCGCCCTTTTTCCTGTTCCTTCTAAGACGGGAACTGTAGGCTGAATTGGGAATTATCTATGCCCGATAGAAATATAGTAAACGACAGTATATCAGTCAACATTGTGCGTCCACCTCATCCACCGCTAACGCGGTCCCCCTTCCCCTCAAGGGGAAGGCCCTAAGTGGAAGGACTTTTAGACAAGTACTCGATTACTATAAAATGAAAGGTTGTTATTTATGAAGCTGGAGGCAAAGGATATCTCTGTCACCATATCCGGCAAGCCGATACTCACCCACATAGGCTTAACCTTCACAGAGGGGAAACGTACCGCCATCATAGGGCCAAACGGCGCGGGAAAATCCACTCTTCTAAGGGTGCTTGCCTCCCTCAATACGGACTATGAAGGCGACGTACTGCTGGGCGGGGAAAATATCCGGGATATGGGCCGCAAAAGCGTTGCCCGTCGGCTCGCGATCCTCCCCCAGTCAATGCAGGCGCCTCCCGACACAACGGTTCGCCGGCTGGTGGACTACGGACGCTTCCCCTACAGAGGTGTCTTCACCAGCAGCAATCCAAAGGAGGACCGGGAAGCAGTTGAATGGGCACTGTCCGTGACCCATTTGGAGCATATGGCAGACCGTCAGGTCATATCCCTGTCAGGCGGCGAGCGCCAAAGGGCATGGATTGCGATGGCACTGGCACAGCGGCCCGAAATCCTGCTGCTGGACGAGCCCACCACCTACCTTGACATTGCCCACCAGCTGGAGGTCATGCAGATTATCCGGCAGGTCAATGAATTGTACGGCATGACTGTCATAATGGTGCTGCACGATATCAACCACGCCCTCCAGTATGCGGATGAAATCGTGGTCATCAAGGACCATGGCATTTACGCCCAGGGAGTACCACGCCATGTACTTACAGTGGACATGCTGGCAAAGGTCTTTGGAGTTCGTGCGGACATCTTCACCAACAGTCAGGGTATTTCAGTACTGTCACCAATTGAAATAGTCAGGAAATAAATCTGTATGAAAAAAATTTTTAGCAGGAAAACACAAAGATTATGTCGAATATAGGTGTGGGAATTATGTGTAATAGTATTATTTAAATAAATGGGAGGCTTGTTTGAATGGAATTAAAAAATTATATGGAAGACTATGTGGTCGCCAAAATCAATGAGGTCATCCCACAGTATCCGAATTGCTGCTCCTGTGAAGCCTGCAAGCGTGACATTGCCATTCTGGCTCTTAATCATCTTCCCCCGAAGTACATTTCAACCGAAAAGGGGCAGATTTTTGCCCGTGTCGAGAGCATGGGCAGCCAGTACGAGGTCGAGACCATTAAACAAATTGCAGATGCCATCGCAATAGTTTCAGCACATCCCAGACATGAACCAAAATAAGTTAAAGGCAGTTGCCGCACTTATGTGTGAGACAACTGCCTTTTTTCATTTCCTATGATTTTTCAAGAAATTTTCTATTCGGGTAAGGGCGCTTGAAATCTTATTCGTCGAGGTCGCGTAGGAGCAGCGTACATGCCCCTCCCCACAGGCTCCGAAGGCGCTTCCCGGAACCAGGGCCACATGCTCTGCCTGAAGCAGGGCCTCCGCGAACTCATCGGAACTGTATCCGGTGGATTCTATGCTTGGGAAGATGTAGAAGGCCCCCTTAGGTTCAAAACAGGAAAGCCCCATTTTGGTAAATCCGTCATATATGAGCCTTCTCCTGCGGTCATATTCCGCCACCATCTTCTTCATGTACTTCTCACCGTGGCGCAGAGCCTCAATGGCAGCCATCTGAGCCGTAATTGGCGCGCACAACATGGTGTACTGATGTATCTTTGTCATGGCAGCTATGATGTCGGGATTGCCCATCGCGTAGCCGATTCGCCACCCCGTCATGGCATAGGCCTTGGAAAAGCCATTCAGGAGTATGGTGCGTTCCAGCATATTCGGCAAAGATGAAAAGCATACATGCGGCTCCTCCCCATAGGTGAGGTCACCGTAGATTTCATCCGAAATCACGATGAGATCATGCTTTTCCGCGAAGTCGGCAACGGCAAGGAGATCCTTTTTCTCCATTATGGCACCCGTAGGATTATTGGGATAGCCTATTAGCAGCGCGCGGGTTTTCGGCGTGATGTGCTCCTCCAGCTCTGACGGAGTAATGCGGAATTCATTCTCTATCTTTGCCGGAACCGCAACGGGAACACCACCTGCCAGTATCGTACAAGCCTGATATGAAACATAGCATGGCTCTGGAATCAGCACCTCGTCCCCCGGAGACAGTATGGCGCGCATGGCAAGATCCAGAGCTTCGCTTACTCCCACCGTAACCAGTATATCAGTACCGGCATCGTAGGAGATTCCGTAGCGGCCTTCGTAATACTTTGAAAGCTCCTCCCTCAGTTCAGGCATGCCGCGATTCGCCGTATAGGACGTATATCCCTGCTCCAGACTGTATACGCAGCTTTCACGGATGGACCAGGGAGTAACGAAATCCGGTTCGCCCACCCCCAGGGAGATAACATCGTCCATCTGGGCAGCGATATCGAAGAATTTTCGTATACCGGAGGGGGCAATTGCATTGACCGCCGGAGACATGCGCTGCTTCCATTCACCGGTAGTCTTCATGGGGACACCACCAATCTGCGGTCACGTTCCTTGTCCTCCATGATTATCCCATCCTTCTTATAGGCCTTGAGCATGAAATGACTGCGGGTCGCGGTCACGCCATCTATGGTAGCGAGACGGGTGGCAACGAAATTCGAAACATCCCTGAGGGAAGTCCCTTCCAAAATAACCAGCAGATCGAAGCTGCCGCTCATAAGGTATACAGTACGCACCTCATCAAATCTGTAGATGCGTTCCGCTATGGCATCAAAGCCCACTTCACGTTGGGGCGTCAAATTGATTTCGATGATGGCCGTAACCGTATCATCCCCGAATTTTTCTCTATTGATCAGAGTATTGTAAGAGAGAATAATCTTATCCTTCTCCAGCTCCGCGATCTGCTTCTCAACCTCATACTCGCTTCTATGGAGCATTGTTGCCAGTTCGCTTATCGGGCGTCTGGCATCATGCTCCAAAAGCTCCAGTAATTCACGCATACATCGGCCTCCTTTTTAAGTCCTGATCTTATCTTGTGGGCGTTGAATGGCCAAGGGCCCTGGTCACGCTGTACACATCCTTTATCCGTCTCATATTCGTCATGAAACGCTCCAACTGCTGCGCATTCTTGATGCTGATTCCCATGACCACCGTAGAGGTCTTATTGCCCCTGTTAGCCTTGGCGTGAACATAGGGAATGTTGATCTTCATTTCCGCGGGAACTGCCAACAGCTCCGACAGCACACCGCTCTTATCGTTGCATACGATTTCGACCTCGACCACATATTCCTTGTCGAGACCGGTATCCCAACTGACCTCTATCATCCTTGAAAAGTCCGGATCCTTTTCGTTCAGTATATTAGGACAGTCCGAACGATGCACCGATACGCCTCTGCCCCGTGTGATATAGCCTGATATGGAATCCCCGGGTATGGGATTGCAGCAGCGGGCAAGTCTCACCAGGAAACCGCCCTCACCTTCAACCAGCACGCCGTGGCTTGACTTACCGCGAAATCCGCGCTGAGGCTGCTTTATTTCACTTAACAGGGCCGATACATCCGGAAGCTGCGTGCTCCCCTGCAGTTCCTTCTTGTGAAGCTCCAGCAGCTTCGTTACGATACCATGAAGGGTAATCCCGCCATATCCAAGAGCTGCCAGCAGATCGTCCTCATCCTGGATGTTGAATTTCTGCGCGACCTGCTGCAGCCGGCTCTCCTTCAGCATATCCTTAGGCACATATCCAAGCCGTCTGAGTTCCTTCTCTATCAGCTCCCGCCCCGCAAGAATGTTTTCTTCCCGTCTCTCCTTCTTGAACCATGACCTTATCTTGGTTCTGGTTTCCGAGGATGCCACTATATTGAGCCAGTCAGGACTGGGTCCGTTATTCGCCTTGTTGGTAATGACATCCACCAAATCGCCGTTCTGAAGCTTGTACTCAAGGGGCACTATTTTCCCATTTACCTTTGCTCCCACACAATGATGCCCCACCTCAGTATGGATACGGTAGGCAAAATCTATGGGATTGGAGCCCTTGGGCAGCCCTACCACGTCCCCCCTTGGCGTGAAGACAAACACCTCGTCGGCAAATACATCCACCTTCAGGGCTTCCAGATACTCGTGCGGATCGCTGATTTCCTGCTGGAGATTCACCATCTGCCTAAGCCAGGACATTTTCTGATCCATCTGACTCGCGGCACCTACGCTCTTGCCTGCTTCCTTATACTTCCAATGGGCGGCAACACCGAATTCCGAAACCTGATGCATGGCAAAGGTCCTGATCTGTATCTCCAGAGGATATCCCTGCGCCATCACTGTAGTATGAAGGGACTGGTAGCCGTTGGTCTTTGGCATGGCAATATAGTCCTTGAACCGGCCGGGTATAGGTTTCCACATGGCATGGATGACACCAAGTACCCCATAGCAGTCCTTGACGGTTTCCACCAGAACCCTTATGGCAGACAGGTCGAAGATTTCGCCAATGTCCTTGTGGTCACGCTTCATCTTCTTATAGATGCTGTAGAAATGCTTGGCCCTGCCGTTAATCTCCGCGTGTATATCCGAATCGTCCAAGGCCTCCTCAATCTGACGGATGGACTCACTGATGAAATTCTGACGTTCTCTTCGCTTCTGCTTGACATTTTCAACCAGATCATAGTATATGTCCGGCTCCAGATAGCGCAGGGAGAGATCCTCCAGCTCCCATTTGATATTTGAAATTCCCAAGCGGTTTGCCAGAGGCGCGTAGACCTCTATGGTTTCCCTTGCGATACGCTGCTGTTTGTCCGCCCTCATATACTTGAGAGTACGCATATTGTGGAGGCGGTCCGCCAATTTGATCATTATGACCCGAATGTCCTTTGCCATTGCCAGGAACATCTTGCGGTAGGTCTCAATCTGCTGATCCTCCTTGGACTTATACTGAATACGCCCCAGCTTGGTGACACCGTCAATGAGCATTGCCACCTCTGGACCGAACATGTCCTCCATTTCAGCCAAAGTGAAGATGGTATCCTCCACCACATCGTGAAGCAGTGCCGCCGCGATAGTAACATCATCCAGATGCATTTCTGCCAATATGTTGGCCACATGCAAAGGGTGGTTGATATATGCTTCGCCGGAGACCCTTACCTGTCCTCGATGTGCCTCATCTGCCACAACAAACGCACGTTCCAGCATGTTGATGTCACTTTTAGGCTGGTAGCTCTGCACCTTTGCCAGGATGCAATCTATGGTAACGGGCTTCCGGCCCTTGTCGTTCATATCCTTTCACATCCTTTATACGAAAGTCATAGTTAACGCCATTTGTTAATCCGTACTCTCTTTTTCTACACTACTGCCGCTGATTCCTGCTATAGAGCCTGGAACAACTCAAATCCAGCTTGTCCTTCGGTGCCGGCGGCATATCATAGCCTTTTTCGGTGAGCTTGCTGTGAAGCAGCCCCATCTCCTCAAAAACCGACAGCCCGCACTCAATGGCATAAAGAGAAACCTCCCCATACCTTTCCTGATAGGCAGCCAGAAGCTCACAGGAATCCATGGGGATATACCCCTTCTCATTCTTGATGCCCTTCAGCAGACTGTATATTCTCGCGAGAATCTCCCTGTCCGGGAAGGAATTACGCTGCTTCGCGGGACTCATGGAGGATACTATGCACTCGATGCTCCTGCGCCCCATCCATTCGTCAATTTCCGGTACGTATACCAGATCCATTGGCTCCCGGTTCACCACATTGGCATAGCTGGCGCGGTTCCAGCTGACGGCCTTCACGCTGGTCTCCTTATTGTTCAGATAGAACATGAGGTGCTGCTGCTCCTTGCCGATTGGATGGGCACTTATGCCCTTAACCTCCCTGCACCCGAAAACGGGTTGCGGATTCCCGATTCCATAGGGGGCAAGCTTCTCCAGTTCAGCCATGATTGAAAAGGTAACCTTCCAGGGCGGCAGGAGGAAATCTATAGCCAGCTTAGGTATGTAATCCTCGTCCGAGAGCTGTTCCTCCACATAACGGTCAAAGGCCTTACGGAAGGCCGGAATATTCTCGGTCTTGATGGTGAGACCCGCTGCCTGCGCATGTCCCCCATATCCCAGCAGATACTCGCTGCAAGCCTCCAAGGCCTTGTGCATGTGGAGGCCTTTGATACTTCTGCAGGAGCCCTTTGATATTTCCCCCTGCTCACTTATTATTATCGTGGGAAGATAATACTTGTCCACGAATTTCGAAGCCGCAAGTCCTATGATGCCAGGGTGCCACTTGGCTCCCGAAAGTACAAGTGAGTGGAAGGCCATGCCCGGGTTCCAGATTTCCCGAAGCTTCTCTTCGGCCAGAAGCAGCAGCTCCTGTTCCATTTCCTGACGGTAAAGATTCGCCTCGTTAAGCTCATCCGCCAGCATGGCAGCCTGCTCCACATCCTCTGTCAGCAGCAGGTCACGTCCCTTGGTTGCCGTATCCATACGTCCCGAGGCATTGAGTCTTGGGGCCAGCTGAAATCCCACATGCCCGGTATTAAGGGGCTTGTCCTTCAATCCCGCGATTTCTATAAGAGCTTTGAGCCCTGCAAGCTCGGTCTTTTCCATGGCCTTTAGGCCCATGCGGACCAGCTTTCGATTCTCCTCGAACAATGGCACAAGATCGGCAATGGTTCCCAATGCCACAAGCTCCATATCCGCCATGAAATCCACGTTCTTTATACTTTTCCATAGGGCTTGGCAGAGCTTGAAGGCTACACCAACCCCCGCCAGTTCCTTGAAGGGGTAAGGACAATCCTCCCTGTGGGGATCTACAACGGCAAGTGCAGAGGGAAGCTCTGCCCCCGGAAGGTGATGGTCGGTTATTACTATATCCAACTGTCCTTCCATCGCGGCTGCCTCTTCCACCGCCGTGATTCCGCAGTCCACCGACACCAGCAGCTTAGCGCCGTTTTCCGCGATCTTCCGCAGCGCTGCCGTATTCAGGCCATAGCCTTCACTGAAGCGATCCGGGATATAGGAGCTTACATCTGCCCCCAACCGTCGCAGGGTTCTGACCAAAATCGCGCTTGCCGTCATGCCGTCCACATCATAATCCCCATAGACCACTATGGGCTCTCCCTTTTGAATGGCTCCGGCGATGCGGGATACGGCCTTTTCCATGTCCTTCATCAAAAACGGGTCATAAAACTCCTGCTTGGTTTCGGGGTCCAAAAACTTCTCCGCCTCATCCTTTTCACGGATACCCCTATGCCAAAGAATACCCGCGACAGGCAGGGATATATCCAATTCCTTTGCAAATGCCCTTAGTTTTTCCTTGTCATCTTCGTAAAGCTGCCATTCCTTCTGCAACCCGTATCCCCCCTTCCTCTACCTTCACGCGAAGAAACAGGATTTTCCTATGAATTCTCTCAAAATCGAGTTATTGGGCACCTCATCCTCCGCCGTTATCGGCTCAAAATACTGACATATATCAAGCAGTCTTCTGGCCTTTGTATACTCAGGCTGTTCCGGCGGTATCTTTTCCAAAAGTGGCTCCACGTATCTTTTCAATATTCCCAGTTCATATATCAGCGCGGAATTGAACATGACATCCGCCTCCTCCTGAAATGGAAACAGATAACGTTCTTCTCCTTCCCTGACAACGGGCCACATTCTGAGATTCCTCAGTGCCTGGGCACCTCTGAACTGGTAGTCCCTCACGATACGCCGGATGAGCCTTGCGTCCGTCGTAGCAATGCGGTTGTGGGAATCGATATTGAGCTGTGTCAGCGCGCTTATGTATATCTTGTACTTGCTGTGTCTTGGTATGGCCTCCGTCAGCTTCTCGTTCAATCCGTGTATACCTTCTATTATTATCGGCTGGTCAGGACGGATGGCGAATGGATGCTGTCCCTCCATTTCTCTCATGCCGGTAACGAAGTTGAACCTTGGCGGCACGATATGCTTACCCGACAGCAGGGCCAGCATATGCTCGTTGAAGAGTTCAACGTCCAAAGCCTCGAGACATTCAAAATCGTACTCACCACGCGCGTTACGGGGACAGTCTTCACGATTCCTGTAATAGTCGTCCAAAGAAATGGATATGGGCTCAAGGCCGTTCACCCTAAGCTGTATCCTGAGCCTCTGGGCAAAGGAGGTCTTGCCTGAGGATGAAGGACCCGCGATTATTATGAGCCGCAGTTCTCTTCCATGGGCAGCTATATGGTCCGCGATCTGGGCTATCTTTTTCTCCTGCAGAGCCTCGGAAACCCTTATGATATCACCTATCCTGCCATGACGGTTCGCACGGTTCAGGTCAGGCACATAATCACATTTCAGAATACCGGCCCATCGTTTTGCCTCGGACAGGATATTGCCCAGCTTTGGCTGGTGTACCATTACCGGCACCTGTCCGCCGGAGGTGATATCAGGAGTAATCAAAAGCAGCCCCGGCTTATGGTAGTCAACAGCAAATTCTCCCAAATCACCGGTATTTCCCATCATTGCCCCGTACAGGTAATCATAGAACCCGCCGCAACGGTATATATTCACTGTTTCACGGCGCAGCGCGGAAATCAGATTTGCCTTTTCAATCTGCTTGGACTCCTTGAAGAGACGGACCGCCCTTTCTCTGGACAGCCGTTCCTTGACAATCGGACGGCCTTCCTCTACAATACAACGCATGGCGGCCTCTATTTCACGGACCTTGCCTTCATCAAGGTTGAAAGCAGCAGAGTTCACCTCGCAAAAAAGGCCCTTGTTTATCCTGAATTTAACAGTGACCTCTGCTTCAGGATAGAGCTCCTTCACGGCTGTAATCAGCAGGAAAATTACCGAGCGCCTGTATATGCGCCAGCCGATTTCCGAATCAAGCCCAACGAAATCGATCTGCTCATGATTTCCGATAGGTGTCTGCAGATCATGAAGCTCGTTGTCCAGCATGACTGCCGCCAGCTTGTCCGGAACATGGCTGCTGTATTCCCTTGCCAATTCCAGAGCGATAGTATCCGGTGGGTAATCCTTGCACTTCCTGCCTGCGATAAACATATCCATCCTCCATAGAAAGGTTGTTTGATGATATGAGACTTATTTCCTGCCTTATTGCAGCATGGCTGCTGTTATGCGCTAATCTCTGTATTGCCAGTGGTTCCAACGATATCACTATGAAGGATCAGCACGGGAAAAAGGGCATCATCCCCATTACAGACCAAACGGAGACCCTTGGAGGTGTCTACCCGCTGGTGGGAATAGACCACACCTCCCCTTACTACCTGGACACAGACAGCTGCGTCTACGATATTTCCGGAGGCACCGCCACATTGGAATGCATCATCTACGGCTTCAGTGCCGACGGTGAAATCTACATGCTCACCCACGTCTTTGATACCTACAAGCTGGATGGCAAGCGCATAATCATACTGAAAAAGGTCATTGCCCAAACAGGCCATGACATCACTCAGAACCGCCTCAAATGGGACAACGGCTTCGCAAAGCAGCTCTTCTGGAAGGCCGCGGAGTACAGCGGCTTGGCAGTGGATTTGAATTAATCATCAGCATGCTGGGCCTTCCAGCGCTTTATAGACTCCAGCCGTTCCTTGAAGTTCTTTTCAACACCCTGCTCTGTTGGCCTGTAGTATACCCTGTCCTTCAAGGAGTCAGGCAGGCATCGCATATTGGTAAGCTTATCGACGGTATCGTGGGCATACTGATAGCCCTTGCCGTAGTCAAGCTCCTTCATCAGGCCGGTTACGGCATTTCTTATTTGCAGCGGCACCGGCTCGGAAAGCTGCTCCAGCGCGTCCCTCTTGGCCGAAAGATATGCGGCCTCCATGGCATTCGACTTAGGCGCCAAGGACATATAGACCACTGCTTCCGTAAGATGCACGTTGCACTCGGGCATCCCAATGAAATGACATGCCTGATATGCCGCCACGGCAATCTGAAGTGCCCTTGGATCGGCCAGACCAACATCCTCGCTCGCAAAGCGCGCGACACGCCTGGCAACGTAAAGCGGATCAGCTCCGGCCTCCAGCATCCTTGCCAGCCAGTAGACGGCGGCGTCAGGATCCGAATTCCGCATGGATTTGTGCAGCGCGGAAATGAGATTATAGTATTCCTCACCCTTCTTGTCATACATAAGGGATTTCTTTGAAATACACTGCTTCAGCGTTTCCTCCGTAATCCTGGTCTTCTTCCCGTCAAAATCTCCGTTGAGAACCACCATTTCCAAGGTGGACAGCGCCACTCTGGCATCCCCGTTAGCAAAGTTGGCAATCATGGCTATTAAATCAGCGGATATCTCAATCTCCTGATTTCCAAAACCATTCGGATGCTTGAGGGCTCGTGACAGTATCTCTGTCAGTTCCTCAGATGACAGCTGATGCAGCACAAAGACCTTGCACCTTGAAAGGAGAGCGCTGTTTATTTCAAAGGAAGGATTCTCCGTGGTCGCCCCAATCAGGATAATACTTCCCTTTTCCACAAAGGGAAGGAACGCGTCCTGCTGGGCCTTATTGAACCTGTGTATCTCATCCACGAACACGATTGTCATGGTTCCGTAGGCTCGATTGGCATCTGCCTGCTGCATGACCGCGCGGATTTCTTTTATCCCACTGGTAACTGCTGAAAAATTTATGAATTCCGCCTTAGTATACTTCGCTATAAGCTGGGCCAGAGTTGTCTTGCCAATGCCGGGGCTGCCCCAGAATATCATGGAGCACACGGCATCGTTTTCCACCATGCGGCGGAGCACCTTCCCCGGACCCAACAGGTGCTTTTGCCCAACGAATTCTTCAAGGGTTTGGGGACGCAGCTTGGCGGCCAATGGCTGTGGCAGCTGTGGCGAAAAAAGCGAATCCTCTCTCATGGAATATCTCTCTTTCATTATCGATTAGTCAATTCTAACACATATTGACAGCATTTTGCAACGTCCGCAGGCTTTCAGTTGGAAAAAACACAGTTTCGTTCTTGACATAGTAAAAAGCCTATGATATTATTTTGAGTTGCAAAGAAATAAATGGGTGTAGTATGCGCAAAACGCAAATATAGAAAGGAATTGGAAGCAAGGTAAACCAAAAACGTGCCTTGCTTTTTGATGTCCC
>DOYB01000166.1 GCA_003518745.1 Selenomonas sp.
ATTTCCCTGCTCTTGTCAAGAATATCGACGCAGGCAGCAGGAGGCGCCAAGGGATCTGCATCGCTGCCGCGCTTCAGGGCATAATCAACAAAATAATCTCCTATGGCGTAGCCTGCCGCCAAAACAGCCGCTATGAATACGATAACAACAGTTCCCCAACGCCTTTTCCGATTGTAGTTCATCATAATCACCATTTTCCTTATTGTGAATGGCCTTATAACGCCATTGTTCAGATTTTGTCGATAGACAAAAAATTCTATATGCCCTCTTCATTGCATTTTTTCATGATAACCCTAACCGTTTAAGTGTTCCAAATTATCTTAATTTTTTATTCGCCATAAATATCCTTATCTCCTTTATCGCTCCACAGTTTTTATCGTCTCCTGCACCAGCCGTCGTCCATCCCCTCCCAGCCACTCCCAGGAGCCAATCACCTGCTTTTGTCCCCTCCCCACAGCACAAAAAGACCTCGAAGCCCATAGTATGATAGGGTTTTGAGGTCTTTCTATATTTGTTTAATTGTATAAACCAAGAAAAATTGGCATGGGACTTTGCCCATGCCAGATACGGTGTCGTGTATTTCTTTACGTCGGCGAACTTATTGTTGCACTGGTTTGCCAAAGATTATCCTTTGCTGACATAACTGCGTTTATCTTGCGGAATTTCCTCCCAATGCACATCATTTGCCGCCTTACCGTGCAAAAGCCCCCAAGCCGCCGCGATGCCAGCCGCCTCGCCCATGCTCATGCAGGTGGGCTGGATGCGGAAAGAGGCTTGCGCCGCAAAGCTGCCGCTTATGCAGCGCCCTGCCACGATGAGATTAGAAATTTCCTCGGACACCAAAGCACGATAGGGGATCTCATAATACTCGCCCTTTTGGAGTTTCTTGCCGAAGTTCAACTTTACATCGTGAATATCGATGGGATACGCCGTGCGGCAGACCGCATCAGGAAAGTGATGCCCTTCCCAATAATCCTCGGCGGTAAGATAGTATTTGCCCCGTATGCGCCAGGTCTCGCGCGTTCCGAGCATACCAGCCTCACGGCTGATGTAAGCCTTTTCAAAGCCGGGAACATCGGAAACGAGGAAACCTGCGATACGGTGCATCATGCGGCGGCCAAACAGGATGGCCTTGCTCCGTGAAGCTGCGTCCGTGGCGCTGAACAGCAGGGGCGGCATCTCCGGGCAGTTCATGGCCATGGTGTCCGGCTTGCCGGTGACGGAGAAGCCCTGAATGTACAATATATCATCCTCGGTGAGCTTGCCCTCCTTGACCCCTTGCTTGAAAAAAGCCTCATTTTCCTTAATCTTGGCAAACTCCATGAACGGGGCACGGCTTGCGGCCACATCCTCCTTAAGCCGTTTCAAAAGAGGCGGTTCCATGCGTTGGTCTTTGAGCGTATCCGTGAAGAAGTCGCAGACCTTGTTTACGTCCACCCCCGCCATCTCGAAACGCAGGCTCATGGGCTGGTTCCGTCCGGTTTGCTCCGAGCCTTTTTCCGTCCTCACACCGGCCAGGCGTGAAAGAAGCGCATCCCCCGTGGCATCAATGAAGGTTTTGGCGCGAATTTTGCCAAGGCCCTCCACGGTCTGCACGATGCATTCCTTGATTTTGCCTTGCTCCACTACTGCGCCTACGAGGGTCGTTTCATACAGGATATCCACCCCCGCCTCGCTGCACAGTTCCTCATAAACTAAGGTGAGGAACTCAGAGGCGTACAGCCCTTGCCCGCCGCCATAAAAGAAGTCCGTAACAACATCATTTCTCGCTCTGGCCCCCTGCCGCTGTTCCATACGTTGATTCAGTTCGGTAATATAAGGCGTGTCGCTGCCATCAATAAAGGTCGGCATACAGGGATAGACACAGCCCAGCGTTGCCAGCCCCCCTAATACGATACTGCGCTCAATGAGCAGCGTCTTGGCTCCGTTTTTGGCCGCACTTACTGCCGCTGCCGTTCCTGCAGCTCCCCCGCCAACCACGCAGACATCTGTTTCAAAAAGTAGAGGAATCTTCGCCGCGCTAAAATCCACGGCAGACGGCAAGGCAGCATTTGCCTTAGGCAGATTGTTTTCCCCCATAGCCAGCGTGGCCGCTGAGACCGCCGCCAGCTTCATAAAGTCACGGCGAGTGATGGGAATGGAAAATGTGGCTTCGTTTTTTTTCATGGTAAATTTCACTCCTTCAACAGCTCGTAAAATCCTCGCTTTACATTCAATATCTATAAAAAATTTTCTACCAGTTATATTGAATTCCTTCCCTGAAAGAAAATATTTTCCCTGTTATCTGCCACCGAAACGCAAAAACTGCTGTACCATAGGAAATTCCCTGATACAGCAGTTTTCCTTCAAGCCTGAATATCCACCAAAGCGCCCAGATTCGGGTCAACGGAGATTTCCTCCAACATTTCCTCTGTGGCAGCTTCCGTAGTATCCATAGCCATTTTCAGGATGGTCATATAATGGCCCCCTTGTCAAGACCACTTTAAAAAACTTTAAGAGTGTCAAGCAATATCGGGAAATACCCCATAGTAGGCATCATTTGGGACCATGTAGTCCAGAGACTCATGAGG
>DOYB01000209.1:0-126 GCA_003518745.1 Selenomonas sp.
AACCACATTGTCATAGTGTCCATCAGCCCTTAAATCTCCCGTACGCCCTGCCATGACATTGCTGTCAAGATAAACGGGATAAACCGGGTCCGTAATGGCCGCAACATTGTCCTGTCCAAACAGTTC
>DOYB01000209.1:300-6106 GCA_003518745.1 Selenomonas sp.
CCTCAGAAAGGGATAGCCCTGCTCAGGACCGTACCCACGAAAGCTCTCCGCCCTGCCCATCTCATCCACCGCCTCATGCATCGCGGCAATGGAGGCTTCAGGCAGCGGCCTTGTCACGTCACCGATTCCAAGACTGATAATGTCTGCCTGCGGGTTTTCCTCCCGATAGGCCGCTACTCGCTTAGCAATCTCGGAAAAAAGATAGTTGCCGGGAAGCTTCAGATAGTTGTCATTGATCCTCGCCATTAAATTCCCCTCAAATCATATTTTTTACATAGGCATCGTAGAGAGCCTTAAGCTCCTCCATCTTCTGATACATTTCCACCTGAAGGCCCGATGCCGCCGCATAGTCCTCCGATTCAAGCGCCTGTATGAGCAAGGTAAAGAGGGACTTGCGGTCAATGCTGTCCTTTGCCAGATAACCTCTGAGCTCGCTGATTTTATTCCAGTTGTAGGCATCCTGATCCGTCACATAGTCGGAGCCGATTTCCACCATTCTTCTTACCAAATCCCTGTTCTCAGGAATAATGCGGCTCACCAGTTCTGTCTTCCAGCGAAGCAGCGCGCCGGCACAAAACGCGTCAATAATCTGATCCCGTAATGCTCCGCCCGCCGTAATGACAGCCTTCTTCTCCGGATAGTTCTTGAAGCCTTCCATATTTTCCCAAACCGTAGAAGGAGGCGCGCCAAACAGCCGATTCCTCTCCTCCTCGCTGTAATCCTCGAATACATCCTCTTCGCTTCTGTAGGCTCGATCCTTTTCCAGGTAGAAACCCTCTTCTCCGGCCTTCTTGGAAAGCTCGGCCAGCAGTTCCTCCGTTGAATGGCCCACAGCCGCCTTGATTCCATCCAATACCGCGGAATATATCGCTGCCAGAACAAGGTAGGTATTCGTGTACGGATTGCAGGCGCGAAGCTCGAAGCGAGTGGCGTAAGGATTGTCCAGATCACGGATGAGCCCCGCCAGGATCGTACGGTTGCGGGAAGGCATGGCAGGTGTATGTCCCAAAGAGGTAACGATGCAGACAGGCGCCTCGAAACCGGGCTTCAGTCTGTTCAGTGAGTCATTGGTGGCAGATACGAAGGGATTGATTACCTCATAATTCTTGAGCAGCCCCATGATTGCCCCATAGCCCGCGGCGCTCATGAAATCCTTGGTGGGCTCGGAGGCCGAGAACAGGTTCACCGTGCTGCCGTCAGAAAGAACCGCGGCCATGCCGATATGGGTGTGCTCACCGTTTCCAGCGAGACCGATCATGGGCTTCGCCTTGAAGCTAACCTCAAGACCGTTGCCCCTGAACACCTCGCGTACTATGGTGCGCACCAGAAGTTCGTTATCCGCTGCCTGAAGAGCATCCGCATATTTCCAGTCAATCTCTATCTGCTCACAAACATGCTGCATACGCCCGCTTTCGTCAATCTGCGCCTTGAGTCCGCCGACCTCCTTATGTCCCATCTCAACACCAAGTCCATACCTGTCGAGCTCAAGCACGCACTGCTCCAAAGCCGTCCTTACAGCGCCGTGGGTGCGTTCCCAGTACTGTTCCTGCATGACCTGGGAGGCTGACATTTCCTCGATATTCGCCTCCTCCAAAGGCGTCTTTACCCAGAACTCCAACTCAGTGGCGGAGGTGAAGCAGATATCCGTAACATCCTTGCCGTTCATATTTTCCATGCCTGAAATACTGGGATTATCATGGAAAAGCTGTACCAGCTCCTTCTTCACATAGGACAGGGTATCAGCCAAAACAGCTCTTGAATCCACCCTTTTGCCCTCGTGTATGAGGAAGGAGGGTATACGGAGGGTTCCCACAGGGCGGCAGGTTTCTTCGTCAATGTGTTCCAGGTTGTAATCAACGAACCAGTTTACACTTGGATCCACCGGCATATCAACCTTTGCGTTGTTCAGTGTAGCTATACCTGTAAGCACAACGGAGGAGCCGTCTGTCTGCACGGCCCGTCCCTCATAGAACGCGTCCATATCCTTCAGGAAGATGCCAACAGGAATCTTCTCATCCGTATCATTGCCCGCCATGTCAATTCCCACCAGGGAAACAAACCTGATCTCTGGATGCGCCATCAAGGTTTTCTTAATCTCTTCCTTCGGAGAATTCGCCGGTATAACATAAATTAATTCTGACATCGTAACCATCCTTTCGTGCTGGCTGTAACAGAATAGTGCCTGGCCTGTCTCTCAAAGCAAAAAGCCGCAGGGACACGTGGATTTATTCCACACGCTCCATGCGGCTTCATTGCCAAGCTATTAAGTTGAGGAACCTCCAATGGTTTCCTTAAAGTCTCAAAGACAAGCCTTTATGCTGCAAAAAACACAGGAACCGGCGCCGTTGCCGATTGATTGAAGGATATCACAGTAAAACCATGCCTGTCAAGGGCTTGGGATATGTATACAATATTCCGCAGCTTTATCGAATTACTATGCTGTCATGGTATAGCTAAACATATAAGTATTTTTTTCGCCAGTTTTGCTTTTCAATAGAGGAATTTCGGTGTATTATCTAGAAGTTACTTATTAAATTGCTATGGATAGCTGGAGGGACTCATGGAAAAGAGTATGCGCATATTGGCGGCGGTGGACGGTTCGGATGTTTCGGATAGGGTAATGGATACGGCAGTTTCACTGACAGAAGCCGTGGGAGCTTCGCTGGAGATTTTATATGTTTCCTATTTTGCCAGCGACACGGATGGCGATGAGGAAGATTCATGGCTCCCTGAAAGTGTCGCGGGCCCCACCTCCAAACAGGTGAACGCGGCGTTAGCGCGTGCCCTCGACAGGGTCCCAAGTCCGCTACAGGTTGTCGAGCACCACAAGATTGGTGTGCCAAGCGATGAAATCCTCGCATTCATAAAGGAAAACAACATCGATATCGTGGTTATGGGAGGGCGCGGGCTCAGTGCCATACAGGGCTTCCTCATGGGAAGCGTAAGCCAATCCGTTCTGGAATCCGCTCCCTGTGGGGTTGTTATAGTCAAATAAAGTGTTACCGATAAAAAGTATTGGGAGGTCAAAGGCATGATCAAGAATATTTTGATACCCGTGGACGGTTCCGAAGGCTCTGACAGGGCGATAACCCATGCAATCTCTTTGGCTGAGGTATGCGGGGCCAAACTGAATTTTCTATATGTGGCAAATATCAACCAGCTTGCCATAAATGCCTGCCTTTCGGACGCGATTCTGGAGGCTGTCACCAAGGCCGGAAACGTCATTCTGGAGCGCGCTATGCAGATGGTGCCCACCGGCATCGAAAAGGAGGCCTTCTCAGAGACAGGATCCCCCGCGGTGGTCATACTGGATTTCGCAGACAGCATGGAAGCTGATCTGGTGGTAATGGGCAGCCGTGGCTTGGGAGTCGTCAAAGGCGTACTCCTTGGCAGCGTCAGCCAGTATATCGTGGAGCAGTCGAAGTGTCCCGTACTGGTGGTTAAATAAACTGTATCGACAAAAACACTCCGGCAGTTTGCTTGATTTTTTTCGTCAGTTCCATATATCTTGGAGGTATGACTGGTAATGTTTACAGAGATAACCCATTCTCCTTATGAAACAATCCGTTTGGCCGAAAAGGTAGGAAAACGGATTCGTGAGGGAACGGTGCTTTGTCTGGATGGAGAGCTTGGCGCGGGCAAGACACTTTTCGTGCAAAGTATGGCCCGCACTCTTGGGGTCGAGGGAGAGGTAACAAGCCCCACCTTCAACCTCATGAATATCTATGAGGGAATCTGCCCCATCTTCCACTTCGACCTGTACAGACTCAATAACGAGGAAGAACTGGAAGATATAGGTTTCTACGAGTATATAGAGGTTTCCGAGGGAATAGTAGTCATCGAATGGTCCGACAAATTCCCGGATTCCCTGCCTGAAGAGTACGTCCGCATAAATTTCCAGCGTGGGAAGGATGCTGAACTGGAAAGGAACATCACTTTCTCCTGCAAAGGAGAAGAAAACGAAGAATTTTTGAAGGAGCTGGAGCAATTTGTCCATACTAGCGATTGACACCTCTACACAGGTTTCCAGTGTGGCCGTTGCCTCTGCCGGACGGTTGGAGGCGGAGGTCACCATGCAGGCAAAGATGACTCACTCCGAAACCCTCATGCCCCACATACAAGAGGCATTGACAATGGCCTCAGTCAAGAAGGAGGAGCTGGAGGGAATCGCTGTCAGCATGGGCCCCGGGTCCTTCACGGGACTTCGTATAGGACTTGCGACGGCAAAAGCCATTGCCTATGCCCTTCATATCCCCCTTATAGGCGTTCCCACGCTGCAGGCCATGGCCTTTCATTTTCCCGTAAGCGGATTGCAGCTCCTGCCCCTTATGGATGCCCAGAAGGGCAACAGCTATGTGGAGCGCTATACCTGGGAGCATGGACGGCTCATCAGGAAATCCGAGGTCAGGATTCTTTCCTTGGCTGAGCTTATGGAATGGGCATCAGAACTGCCCGATACGGTAATATTGCTTGGAGACGTTGTGGGAAAACGCATAGAAGGCAAGGTAAGACTGCCCATGAATGTAACCCTGGCTCCCCCCCACCTCCGTATGCCCAGGGCCGCCAACGTAGCCGCCTGTGGGTTCCAGCTTCTTGAAAACGGAATCACCGGAAACCTCATGGACATGGAGCCTGTATATATCCGCCGTTCTGAGGCAGAAGTACTCTGGGAGAAACGGCATGAAGCAAAACAGGACTGAAGGAAGCCTTTCCTTCCGAGAAATGGTGCCTGAGGACGCTTCCGACGTGGCTCTTGTGGAAGAAGCCTGCTTTTCAATGCCTTGGTCAAGGGAATCCTTTTGGCAGGAGGCATCAAACGAGAACACCTACTACCTGCTGGCCCTTTGGGACGATAAAATCGTGGGCTATGCCGGTGCCTGGATAGTCGCGGGTGAAGCCCAGATAACAAACGTGGCTGTCCACCCGGATTACCGGAAAAGAGGCATTGCCACTGAAATGATGTCGCGAATGATACAGCATGTAAAGTCCCTTGGAGTAACCGCGATGACATTGGAGGTTCGTCCCTCTAACACCGCCGCCCTTACTCTTTACGAAAAATTCGGATTGAAAAGCGTGGGGCGCCGAAAAGGCTATTATCAGGACAATGGCGAGGATGCCATTATAATGTGGAACACAAATCTGTGATACCGGATGGAGGAAGTTCGATTGAAGGACAGGGAAAATTGCCTGACACTGGGCATCGAATCCAGTTGTGACGAAACAGCAGCGTCCGTTTTACGGGGAGGCAGACAGATTCTTTCCAATGTAATATCTACTCAAATTCCCGTTCACCAGAAATTTGGCGGGGTAGTGCCGGAAATCGCCTCCCGGAAGCACATAGTGAACATTATGCCCGTAATCGACGAAGCCCTTCGCAAAGCAGAGGTCGGCCTCTCCGACATAGACCAGGTTGCCGTAACCTACGGTCCCGGTCTGGTTGGCGCCCTTTTGGTAGGTGTTTCCGCCGCAAAGGCCCTTGCCTTCTCCCTTGATGTCCCCCTCATAGGAGTCAACCACCTTGAGGGACATATTTTTGCCAATTTCCTGAGCGCTCCAGAGCTGGAGCCACCCTTCATAGCCCTGGTGGTGTCCGGAGGTCACACGGCGCTGGTTGAAATGAAGGATTACAACAGCTTCAGGCTTTTGGGTCAAACCCGTGATGACGCGGCCGGAGAAGCCTTTGACAAGATTGCCAGAGTCATGGGACTCCCCTACCCCGGCGGGCCTGAAATCGACCGTCTGGCACGTGAGGGGAACCCTGAGGCCATTGAATTCCCAAGGGCCCTCGAAGAAAAAGGAAATTACG
>DOYB01000235.1 GCA_003518745.1 Selenomonas sp.
CCGCCCGCCTGAAAGCCGAAAGGAAGAGCGGCACAAGAATCGGAATAAAGCTTTTCAGTCTGGTCATAACATTCCCTGTGGTGAAATCCGCCCCACGAGAGGTCTGCGCCTTCATAATCTTGTCTGTCTCTTCAACCAAGGTGGGTATAAATCTCAGCGCAACAGTCATCATCATTGCAAGCTCATGAGCAGGCAGTCCTATCCGTTTTCCCGGCGACAAGAGCCTCTCCATGGCATCAGTCAGCTTCAGTGGACTTGTCGTAAATGTCAGCAGTGAGGACAGTATCACCAGAAGAGCCAGCCTCAAGCTAATGAATATGCCCTCCCTGAACCCCTCCCAGGTAATGGAATATCCTAGGAATTTATACAGTTCCTCCCCGGGATGGCTGAAAAGATGTATGAGGAAAGTAAATAGCATTATCCACCATATGGGTCTCAAGGATTTGAATACCAGCATGAATGGAATCCTGGAAAAGAATATAAGTGCCATTGTCATGACGAGTATTGTCCCATATGCCATGGATGTATTGCATATAAAGATTAGTATCATCAAAATAAAAAGGAGTCCCAGCTTCATACGGGGATCCATTCGATGCAGAATAGAACTGCCCGGAAAAAACTGGCCCAGCGTTATATTCTGAAGCACGTCCACTCTCCTTTCTCAAGCATAAGCTTCTCCTTATTTACCGCCCGTAAAATCTCTTCGACTCCCTGCTCCATTCTTATTGCAAGAGCCGGAACCTCCAGTCCCTGTGATTTCAAAGTCTCTAAAAGCATCGTAATACGCGGAGGCTGAAGGCCCGCAATGTTCAATTTCTCCTTTTGCCTAAAGACCACTTCCGGAGAATCCTCCAACAAGCATTCCCCCTGATGCATCACAATAACCTTGTCGGCAAAACGGGCAATATCATCCATATTGTGAGAAACCAAGATAATGGTCATCCTGCCTCCGGCATGCAGGTTTTTTATCTCATTGAGAATCTTTTCCCTTCCCATGGGATCAAGCCCCGCGGCGGGCTCGTCCAATATCAAATACTTAGGGCCCATGGCAATAACTCCCGCAATCGCGGCCCGACGCTTCTGACCGCCGCTAAGCCTGAAGGGATCCTCATTCTTTTTGGTTTCATAATCAAGTCCCGTAAGCTTCATGGCATTTTTTACACGGGCCTTTATTTCAGCTTCGCCCATACCTAAATTACGTGGCCCAAAGGAGATGTCCTTCTCCACGGTTTCCTCAAAGAGCTGGTGTTCAGGATATTGAAAAACCAGCCCAACCTTCCGCCTTGCTGCCTTCGCCACCTGCTTGCCATGTCGGCTGTGATCCCCAAGATCTGCGCCATCCACCAGAAGCTGACCCTCATCAAGAGGAAGCAGCCCCGCCATAAGCTGAACCAGAGTGGATTTTCCGGAACCGGTATGTCCCGCGATCGCGGTAAACGACCCCTTTTCTATAGTTATATTTATATTTTGCAAGGCTCGCCTTTCAAAAGGTGTCCCCTTCATATACGTGTAGCCAACGTTTTTAATCTCAATGGACATATAACTTCTCCTTCAACGCAGCCGCGAGTTCTTCATTTGTGAAGATATCCTTAGGCAGCTTGATACCCCTGCTCCGAAGTTCTCCCGCTACCTCTGCCGCCAAAGGCACGTCCAGTCCAACCCGCTTCATTTCTTTTACCTGTGTCAACAATTCTCTTGGCGGCCCATCGTGGATGAGCTTCCCCTTCTCCATAATCAATATACGGTCGGCCATGGCTGCTTCCTCCATGAAGTGGGTTATATAAACCACGGTAATTCCCTTATCCCGGTTCAGTCTCCCAACGATTTCCATTACCTGGCTCCGCCCCTGCGGGTCCAGCATGGCAGTCGCTTCGTCAAACACGATGCATTCCGTTTCCATGGCAATGGCCCCAGCGATTGCCACCCGCTGCTTTTGGCCTCCTGACAGAAGATGAGGCGCGAAATTTCTAAACTCTTCCATATCCACCGCTTTTAGAGCATCTTCCACGCGCCTGCGAATCACCTCGGGGGGCAGTCCCAGATTCTCAGGGCCAAAGGCAACATCATCTTCAACCAGCGCAGCGATAATCTGGTTGTCGGGATTCTGGAAAACCATTCCCACCTTCTGTCTGATTTTCCAGAGCTCCGCCTCCTGCCGTGTGTCCATTCCATCCACTATACATTCCCCCTCCGTAGGAATCAGCAAAGCGTTGAGATGCTTCGCCAAAGTGGATTTTCCTGAACCGTTTGAGCCCAGAACCGCGACAAACTCCCCCTTTCCTATGGTAAAATCAACATGGGATAGGGCTGTTTTCTCATTTTCCATGCCCTTGTTATAGACATGGCTCATATCCCGAACCTGAATCAATGCTTCCACCAAAATCCTCCATCCGTACGCCGCATAAACAAAATTACCGCTTGCTCCTGCAGCATAATCCGTTAACACGCAAGATGGCGGCGCAGAACAAAACCGTCCGCACCACCACCCCGCAATTCGTTATACATAGGCCGGGTTCCCTATATTTTCCATCTTTTTCCTTACGGCTGTTTGCCCACCGAGGCCTTTCTCATGTATATCCTGCTCCCGGAAAGTTCCTTGACCAATTCCCAGTCCCCCTCCGCCAGTGAATCAAAAAGCTCATATCGGACTTTCCCAACAACCACCAGCATGTCCCGATCCTTCGGCATCTCGTCGAAGGTCATGAAGGGCATGACATTAAGGCTGTTCCACGCCACCCCATTGGGCTTCAGCTTGTCACGATTCGCTTCTGTCTCTAAACGGAACACCTCTTTGCCTGAGTAAAAGGGCAGGGAAGCAGAATACCTTTTATTGTATTGGGCTATGCATGTATCTGTACCGGCGAGCCTCATTATCTCATCAGCAACCTGCTTCCCGGAGCTTTGTTCACACAGAGGCACCGCCACCAAAAACAACAAAAGCGGCATAACAACCAGACAGCCTGCAGCCATACGCCGGAACAACAGCTCCCTTTTCACAAAATATCCGGCAAACAGCAAAGCCACAGGCATCATATAGGGAAAGGTATATGTAACGTACTTTGTCTGAAAGCACTGAAACACCAGTGGAACCGTAATGGCCCACACCAGCAGGAAACGCTCGCTCTCATCCAGTGAAAGTTTGGGCAGCTTAAAGCCCTTTTCCCTGCTGTAAAT
>DOYB01000014.1 GCA_003518745.1 Selenomonas sp.
TCTGTTCTCAGCTTGCCATTTCATGGAGCAGCTCAATCGTATGCTGGGATACCTGCTTAGGAGTGATATCCTTGCGCTGGGCAACGCCAGTCTCGATGGCTGCCTTTGCGACGGCAGACGCAACCTTGGGAGCAACCCTGGTGTCGAAGGGATCGGTGATGACATGGTCCTCAGAGAGCTCCTCGTCGGAAACAAGGGAAGCAATAGCGTAGGCCGCAGCCACCTTCATATCTTCATTTATATCGGTAGCGCGAACATCCAGCGCGCCGCGGAAGATTCCGGGGAATGCCAAGAGGTTGTTTACCTGATTCGGGAAATCGGAACGTCCAGTGCAGACAACCCTTGCTCCTGCGCGCTTTGCCAAATCCGGCATGATTTCAGGTGTGGGATTGGCCATAGCCAGTATGATTGCGTCATGGTTCATGGAGCGAACCATATCCTCAGTTAAAAGTCCGGCCTTGGAAACGCCGACAAACACGTCAGCCCCACGGATAACGTCACCCAACTGTCCCTGCTCATGCTCACCGTTGGTGATGGCAGCAATATCGTCCTTGTAGGGATTCATTCCCTGAGGACGTCCATCATATATAGCGCCTCTGGAGTCGCAGAGGATGATGTCCTTAGCGCCCATGCGCTGGAGCAGACGGGTTATAGCCATACCGGCAGCACCGGCTCCGTTGACGACGATTTTCACATTTCCAAACTCTTTACCCACAAGCCTCAAGGCGTTGATGAGGGCAGAGGCCACAACAATCGCGGTGCCATGCTGGTCATCGTGGAACACGGGAATATCCACCGTATCCTTAAGAGCATTTTCTATATCGAAGCACTCGGGAGCCTTTATGTCCTCCAGATTGATTCCACCGAAGCTGGGAGCCATCATGCGGATCGTCTTAACGATGTCATCCACGTTCTGAGAATCAAGACAAATGGGAACAGCATCCACTCCGGCAAATCCCTTGAACAGGATGGATTTGCCCTCCATTACAGGGAGGCCCGCGCCGGCACCGATGTTGCCAAGTCCCAGAACAGCAGTCCCATTGGTAACTACGGCAACCATATTGCCTTTGCTGGTATAATCATAAATTTTGTCGTTGTCTTTTTCAATTTCCAGGCAAGGAGCCGCTACTCCCGGAGTGTAGGCCAAGGTCAAATCCTTTGCTGATTCAAGGGGAACCTTGCTGGAAACCTCCAGCTTGCCATGCTTCTCTTTGTGCAGCGCCAAAGCGTCCAGATCTACATTGCTCATATGCAACTCACAACCTTTCTTTATCTTTCATATCATCCTTGATGTTAACACATTATAAGCAGGTCTTAAAAATAATGCAAGCATTTTTACTAAAGTATACAGAAAAACATAGAAATACATTGTGTTTTTCGTCTTGCGGAATAATTTTCCAAGGGCTATACTGATTCCTGCAATGTATTTTAAACCATGAAATAGGGATGGTGCTATCGTGAAGATGTCTGTTTTTAGAGGCTTTTGGTATTTGTTCAAGGGATACTGGAGTTCCGGGGAGAAGTGGAAGGCACGGGGGCTGTTGGCGGTTGTTATAGGCCTTAACTTTGCCTCGGTGTATTTCTTGGTTTTGCTGAACAACTGGTACAATGACTTTTACAATGCCTTGCAGAATTATGAGTCGGATATGTTTTGGCCGCTGATTGGGGAATTTACAGGGGTGGCCTTTATTTATATCATAATCGCCGTATACGCCATATACTTACGTCAGATGCTCCAGATAAAGTGGCGGGTATGGATGACGAATGAGTATCTTGGCAATTGGATGAAGCGTCAGGTTTACTATCGGCTCCAGGTGCTTAGGAGTGATACGGATAACCCGGATCAGCGAATTTCAGAGGATATAAATCAGTTCGTTGGGCTTACGCTGCAGCTGCTGATAGGCTTCCTGAAACAGATGACAACCTTGGCAGCCTTCGCCGTGGTGCTATGGAATCTTTCGGGGGCTTTTACAGTGCCCATAGGGAGTCATGAGTTTGTCATATATGGCTATATGTTCTGGTTTTCTCTCGTGTATTCAGCCGCCGGCACAGGGCTTGCCCATTTGGTGGGACGCAAGCTGATAGGCCTGAATTTTGACCAGCAACGGTATGAGGCGGATTTCCGTTTCAACATGATGCGGGTTCGTGAAAACAGCGAAAGCATAGCATTCTATGGAGGGGAATCTCCTGAACTGGTTGGCTTTAAGGATAGATTCTCCTTGGTGATAAAGAATTTCTGGCAGCTCATGCATCAGACAAAGCTCTTGAATTTCTATGTGAATGGATATGCGCAGCTTGCCGTTATCGTTCCCCTTATCCTGGCAGCGCCAAGATATTTCGGCGGTGAAATGCAGCTTGGCGGGCTCATGCAGACCATATCAGCCTTCGGCAGAGTTCAGGATGCCCTTTCGTTCTTTGTTGAATCCTACGATAGCTTTGCCCAGCTAGCGGCGGTTATACGACGTCTTTCCGGGTTTACTGAGCACATTGAGGAGGTTGCAGAAATCAAGGGAGACATCAGACGGGAAGAACAGCAGGATAAAGCCCTGTCCCTTGAGGAACTCCAGGTCAGCCTTCCCAATGGGAAAAAACTTCTGGAAAACTGCTCGATACAGCTTCCATTGGGAAGCCGCTTGCTGGTGACAGGACTTTCCGGCTGCGGTAAGAGCACTTTGCTCAGAACCTTGGCAGGTATATGGCCCTATGGGAAGGGTACCATACAGATGCCCAAGGACAGCCGCGTACTGTTCCTGCCGCAGCGTCCGTATCTCCCATTGGGAAGTCTTAGGAGAGCGCTGTTTTATCCTCTGGATGTTTCTGAGTCCAAGGAAACTGAGGAGAAGCTCAAGAGAATCCTGGGATTGGTGGGGCTGGAGTCCCTTGGTGAACGCCTTGATGAGGTGGATGACTGGAGCCGAATCCTGTCTCTGGGTGAGCAGCAGCGGCTGGCTTTTGCCCGTGTACTGCTGGTGGCGCCTGACTGGGTGTTTATGGACGAGGCATCCTCCGCATTGGATGAGCCGAGGGAGCAGGAGCTGTATGAGCTGATAAAGAGGGAACTGCCCACGACCAGTGTGGTAAGTGTGGGACATCGCTCCACACTTTATGCCCAGCATGAGATGGAACTGAAGCTGACAGGGGACGGCAGCTGGAAGCTTCAGCCCATACAGTAAAGCTTGATGCGATAAAGTTCAAACGTCCATGGCAAAATGCGCACGTC
>DOYB01000048.1 GCA_003518745.1 Selenomonas sp.
CATAACCTACGACAACGATGAAACCGCCGGCTACCTGAAGACCACCAGTGATTACAGGGGGAATAGCATTGAGCATGTCCTCAACAACACCCGTTCCAACGGACATAGCAACGAGAACAGCGGGGATACCGACGCGGAGACCCTGAAGAATAAGAGCGCCGTAGTTGCAGAGGTCGATACCGAAGAGGTTGCCCTCTTCCGCATAGCTGTCAGCTTTATGCTGGAACACAACAGAGATTGTCTTACAAATGATAGCGAGCACCTGGCCTGCAGCCGCAAGAGGCATTGCTATAGCGATACCGGTTGCAACATCCTGATGACCTGCCACAACGAGGATCGTGGAAATAACCGATGCCAGAGCCGCATCAGGAGCGATAGCCGCGCCGATGTTCATCCAGCCCAAAGCCATCATTTCCAAAGTACCTCCGATAATGATGCCTGTTGTCATGTCACCAAGAATAAGACCTGTTGCCGTACATGCGATCAAAGGACGATGTGTCTGCATTTCGTCAAGGCAGGAACCCATGCCCGCTATGGTCGCAAAAATGAAAATAAGTAAAACCTGAAATGAGCCCATTATGTTTCCCTCCATTTTAATAATAAGATAGCAGTTTCCCTCGGCGGAGGCCGGAATCTCCGGCCTCCATTATGTAAATGAGGATGTTATTTCAGCACATCCATCAACATAACCTTGGAGTCGGTGTCAACCTTGCGGATTTCAAGCTCTATTCCCTTCTCATTGAGCTTCTTGAATGCTTCGATATCCTTGTCATCCACGGAAACAGCACCGGTAATCTGATGCTTTCCTTCTTTGAAGCTCATGCCGCCGATATTGACGCTGGTGATGGGAACACCATGCTCTACCATGTAAAGAACGCTGGTAGGATTGGTGAAAAGCAGCAGGCACTTGTCATCCGCGTACTTCGGATTCTCATAAACACGGACAGCCTTCTCAAGATCAACAACATGGCTCTTGATACCTGCAGGAGCAACCTGCTTCAAAAGAGTGGCACGAATGGTATCCTTTGCCACATCATCATCGCACACGATAATGCGCTGGCAGCCGGTAACCTTTGACCAAACAGTAGCAACCTGACCATGAATCAAACGATCATCAATTCTTGCCAAAACAATCTTCATTATAAATCCTCCTCATCCTCATCTGCAACTGAGCTGGCATGGAATGTCTGCACGCCGTTCTTGCCGGCCTCGACCGCCTTCTCCATGAGTGCTTTGATATCGGAACCATCATAAGCCATCTGCGCGCCAGCCATCTCAATGAGCATTGGCAGATTCACACCCGTCACGATCCCGTATTTCTCGTTCTCGATGACAAGACGGCAGGCCGCATTGTACGGGCTTCCGCCAAACAAATCATTCAGGAAGAGTACGCCATCCTCGCAATCCATTTCAGCGATGGCCTTCTTGTACTTCTCCAGAACATCGTCCGGCCCCTCGCCCGGAACCAATGTCACTGACTTGACATTCTTCTGCTCGCCAAGAATCATCTTGCAGGACTCAAGAATGCCTTCAGCGAATCTGCCGTGGGTACCTACGATAATACCAAACATGCCGATTCCCCCCATATGTTATTTTTTCTCAGGTTTTCCCTGTGCCCATATTATTATGCAAGAAGCGTGCCAACTTTGTGTATCAAAATTAAAAACCTTTAAGATACTAGATTTCCATTTGTTTTTCAGACTTATTTTTTCCGGATTGATACGGTTGATACAGATATAATACACTTAAAAGCACTTTCCGATACACAAATTCCATAAAATTCAAATCATGCTCGCCATAAAGTAAAACTCATCTTCGTCAAAGCGGAGCTTAAGGGAGGACTCAAAGATCTTGGCCGCCTTCCTAATGGCCTCGAGCTTGTCCGCATCCACTAACGACTTGTCCTCGCCATAGGTTAGCTGGCTGCGGGTCACCACACGTTCCAGAGCGCAGCCGCAGTGTACCAGCAGTCTGATACGAACAGGATTGCTCAGGGCGCATCCCAGCTCCCCTTCCAATATTCTGTCGAATTCCAGCAATACACTCATTATCTTGGAAGGATTCAAATAGGTCAGGAATGTCTGAAGTGATTCCTCGCAAAGACTCTGAACTACCGTATTGTTCTTTTCCCTGGGAACTGACGAAAACTCCTTATGGTACACCAGCTCCGTCAGACGTTTCTCCCCTTCTCCGCCGATAAACTGCTCCAAAGGGATAAACGGAATCTCGAGAAGAGGTTTTTTCATTCCAACCGAGGCGATAACCTTGTGGGTCTTCTGTATCTCCTTTATACGTTCCTCCATCTTGGTAAGTCCTATAGGAATTACTTCTATATTATGTCCCGTATGATGCAGGATACTCTCCACAAGCTCCTTGAGCTTAAGCGCCGCCCCCTGTCCGGTGGAGCATATCGTGATAACGGCTTCATTCCCCTCAAGAGCAGCTTCAGTCCCCGATTCTGACGCATTCATAGCTTCGTATCCCTTGAAGTTTCGAAGGGATTCATATATACCATCCAGACTGATTCCGGCAATATCCGCCTTGCGCATAGCCTCCAGAACAAGTGGAGTCGAAACCATGTCTATTGTACGGATTGGAATGTGCAGCCGTTCTGAAAGCATCGCCCCCATATTGCAAAGGGAACCCATGTCCGCCAGCACAAGCACACCCTGTGAGCAACGCATCCCCCTAAGCAGCGCCTCCATCCTGTGCATTACGGTCTCAGGCTTCACATCAAGAGGCATATCCACCGCCACCAGGTTAGTATCCGTTGAACTGAACAGCTTCTGGGCCACCTCCACCATGGAGCTTGCCGTGCTCTTGCCATGGGTAGCCACAAGGATTATGATTTTTTCACTTAAATCGTCATCCTCTGAAGACTCAAGCAGCAGAGCAATATACTCCACCTCCATGTCGGGTACCTGAATATGATAATGATGCTCAATCATGTCCTTGATTTCCTCTGCCAGCTTGTAGAAAACGCTATCTTTTAGTGTTGAATCCCCAAGTTCATGGTAAAGTATCCCCTCGTTGCCTTTTACCCGTTTTAAAAAGGCTGACAAGTGGAGACTGAAGGCATACAGAAAACGGTCTCTATAGCTCCGATTAAGCTGTTTCTGAACAAACAAAGATACATGTTCTGAAAATTCCACCAATCCGGGGTCAACAATCTTCAGGAGGCGCTCCCTGGTGGTCATGTTTACCACGTCCCGTTTGTTGTAAAGGGACTTAATGTAAACGTTAACATCGGTGGCGACCATCTGTTTTATCAGTTCTTCACTGATGCCCTCACCCTTGAGAAGAGTAACCTTATCCTCAACTATACGGTACAGATTGAAGGCCTTGCGATCTGTTTCGCTCTCCTCCAGACGAACCTTCGCTCCCCCTGGCAGAACTATAAGCGGTTCATTCAGAAGCTCTGCCAGTTCTGAAAGCGCCTGCCTATTTGCGGACAAGGTAAGAAGCCCCTCCTTGGCATTTGGAGGAAGCATGCGGAAATCCACGTCTATGGTACTTGGATTATCGATTCCACTGAGGAACGCCTGAGCGCACAACAGCTTTATATTGGACTTAAGCTGTCCAACATTCCCTCCCCCTATACTGCCTATGAGCGCCTTTATGGCCTCCACGCTGACCCGCATGGGCTTCTTGATACGCTGTGCCTCATCAGAGAACAACAGCTTGATTATATCCAGCTTTTCCTGAAGGGATCGCTCTGTCAGTGGTTTTATTTTGATTATATTAGGTATACGTCTCACAAAAGTCTTCGTCAGAGCAGAATCAGGATCCTCCGTCGTGGCTCCAATTATGAGCACCTTGGCTCTGCGGTTCCTTGCGGTTTCCCCAAGCCGATTGAAGGTTCCCGTATCCATGAAATAGAATATCATCTCCTGGCCTTCAGGCGGCAGACGATGAATTTCATCAAGAAAGAGAATGCCCTGATCAGCAGCCTCCACCAGACCTGCTTTAGCAGAGTCCGCTCCCGTAAAGGAGCCCTTGGCATGTCCGAAGATGTGCGAAATCAAAAGCTGCGGATTGTTATAATAATCCGCGCAGTTGAATATGATGAAGGGTGCGTCCTCCGCAAACCGATGCATCACCTTTCCATATTCAAACATCATGTGGGCAAACAGTGTCTTTCCCACGCCGGTCTGCCCCACTATCAATGTATGCAGACCGTCCGGTGGATATAGTATCGCTGCCTTGGCCTGTTCAACCTGCTTCGCAAGGCTGCCATTTGCCCCTATAAGTCCCCCAAACGGATTCTCCGCCGGCTTTTTCCCAAAGCACTCCTCAATATTGTGAACTTCATATGCGCCTTCAGGAAGCTCCTTTTCCAGAAGCTCCTCCAAAACAGCCCTATCGAAGTATCGTACCGGCCGTCCCAGTATCTTTATGATACGCCCCTGCCTGTGAAGCACGTTCAACTCCATGGAGACATTGTTCCGCAGGATTCCCAGTTTCTCAGCAATCACAGAGGCCTCTACTCCCACGGCGCCCTTAAGCTGCTCCTTAGTATAACCCTCACAGCTTTTATGGATGTGTTCGTAAATCCTTTCCGATCTTTTCATATTCCATACACCTTTTTCAGTAAACCGGCGTACTCTTCAGTACGAAAATATCCTCTTCTTCAAGCTGATCCCTGACCCAGTCGAAATGGCTGTTGATTTCGTCGTAAAATTGCCTGCGGAAATTCAAGTCATCAAATATTGTCGATACACTGTATTCGACAGTTTGATCTGTATCATCAAAATCCTCAATACAGAAATAATTCTCATGTATGCGGCGCATCCATTCCTGATAGCGTTCATTGATATCCTCAGACTGTATTCCCTTAAAGCTCCTCATCAGAAGCTTTTTCTGCTCCTCTGAAAGCCCTGTAACAGGCTCACAGCTTACAGACTGAAGGATACGGAAGCATTCCTCCGCTGCCTCCAGGAACTCATCCCAGTTCTTTCTCCCATCGGTAAAGCGCTCTCCGCTCTTCCACCAGATGTATGGCATGTCAGGGCAATGTACCGCCGCGGCATGTCCCAATGGCATAAGCTCGTCCAGAACTTTGCTCAACATTCCGGAAGCCCCCACCAAATCACCTATTACCTTTTCAATCAGGGAGCCCTGGCTTGTAAAGATAAGATCCTGAACCTTGTTTATAGTATTATTGATACCCGCGAATTCCTGATGAGCCCAGGTATCCGCAAATACGTGGAGTCCTATCCCGAGCCTAAAAGCGAAATCTGAATTATCCAACGTGGTTTCCAGAAGCCTATCAGCCAGCTTATTTGAAAGTTCGCTGTTCTTCTTGCAAATCAGCTTATCAGCGTCCGTATCTCCCTGGAGGCCCGGCAAGAAATGAAAGGGTATCCAAATCTCACGATTTCCCTTGCCGGTGACATTACCCCAAATATTCTGACTTGAGTAGCGTACATGGACCCCCTGCGCGATATTCTTTTCCTCTTCCGCATCGGAAAAGGGATTTGTGTCATAATTGTCATCCACAAGCTGTGAACTGGTAGCAATTATATTAGAGTTAGCGCTACAGAACTTGGCCCAGCGCGAAAGCACATATATAGTGCCATAGTGGAAATCAATATCCATGAAAACACCTCTATCAATATATTAGCTAATACACTAAATTTCACTCCATGCACTATATCATACCATCAGCCTCAAAAGTACGCAAGAAATCTTCTTTCCCACTTCCGTTCAGCTATTTGGGAGCCTTTAAACATCCACATTCTCACCCAATTATATATTTTCGGAATAACAATAGAAAAGCAGGATACGCAAAACGCGTCTCCTGCCAGCTATTCGATACTGTATAAATATGTCCTCAATACTGTATCAACACCCTGATAGAACCCCTGCAGTGAATCCTCACCCCATCATATTCAGCAAGCCACCCGTGGTAGAGTACTTGGAAAGGTTAAGCAGCGACGACCCTGAGTAGACAGAGCCGGACTTCAAATCCGGGCCGATCATTGAATTGACCGATGGGAACAGCTGATTCTTCTGGGAATTGGCAATGCTCATATGGGATTCCGCCTTGGCTGCCAGCCCATCGCTTCCCAATACTCTTGACACCCGCTCCGGAGACTCCATCATAGTCTTAGTCAGTTTTTCCTCATCTATCGACAGCTTCCCAGTGGAGGAATTAACTGATATGCCTACGCTCCCATACGAATCCGCACGATAAGTGGTATCTGAGAACAGCGTCTGCATCCTCCCTACCCGTTTTGATATAGCACTGTTTTCAGTGAAAAAGTCAATGGCCTCATTATAGGATTTCACCATGTCCTCCACAGACTTCAATGCCTCCGTAAGCTCCTTGCTCTTTGTGGTGGTCGTGGTGCCATCCTCATTTTCCGTAGTCGTCAAAGCATCCTTGCCTACATTGAAATTCATGGACTTGATAGCCGATGAAGCCTTCCGCAAGGCCCCCATGGCATCATCAAAGCCCTCATTGAACTCAGTCCGTGCTTCCTCATAGGACGAAATCAATTCCTTTGTATTGGCGCTGACACCCTGAAGACCTGAGAGCGTATTGTTGGCATCCTGCGACGCGGAGAAAACTCTCTGGAACATGTCGTTGTTGTTCTTGTTTGACTGGAATAGGGTTCCATTGTTTTGGGCCGTCTTGTATAAACTGTATGTTCCGGTTAACATCGAATTGATTGTTGGCATAATCATCACTCCTTTGAACAAATCCAGTGTCCTGCTCGCCCACATCCGCAACAATCACCGGATATGCAGCCTGCCAACATCTGAACACAAGCAGATGGGAAGAAACACCCCACCTCATCTACTTCCTATATCGAAATTTCATGGAGAAACTTAAGCGATTTTTCACGTGCGTGTACTCAAAAAAGCCAATGCCGCCTTCATGCCATCTATGGCCGCGCTCATTATGCCTCCCGCATAACCGGCGCCTTCGCCTATGGGATACAATCCCCCAAGGGATTCTGAAATGAAATTATCCCGGTTCCTTATTATACGACAAGGCGCTGAGGATCTGGTCTCAATTCCGGTCATAGGGATGTCAGGCGCCGCGAATCCCGGGATTTTCTTCTCAAAGCTCGACAGCGCCCGCGCCAGTGACTCAGTCACGAACAGCGGCAGGCAGTACCTGAGATCCGCTGCCCTTACCCCAGGCGCATATGTGGGTTTCACAAGAAAATCCACAGAACCTCGGCTTCCCTTTAGAAAGTCTCCCACGGACTGTACCGGAGCGTAATACCCGCCACCTCCGGCTTCAAAGGCAAGTGCCTCATATCTTTGCTGGAATCTCATACCGGCAAGTACCTCTGAGCCGAAATCCTCGGGTGTCACGGTCACCAGCACAGCACTGTTGGCTATGCCGGAATCCCTGCGGTAATTGCTCATTCCGTTGGTAACCAATCTGTTTACCTCTGAAGCCGCCGCCACCACCTGACCTCCCGGGCACATGCAGAAGGAATACACTCCCCTGCCGCTTTCCGCGTCCTTAAAGGTAAGCGCATAGTCAGCAACAGGAAGCCTTGGATTTCCCACGCTATCACCGTACTGAGCACGGTCAATGAATTCCTGTGGGTGCTCTATGCGGACACCAACGGCAAAAGCCTTGGCCTCCATTGAAATGCCTCGTTTCAGCAGCATTTCATAGGTATCTCTGGCAGAATGCCCTATTCCAAGAAACACCGTATCAGCGGCAATCCTTGATTCACCATTTACGACAAGGGCAGAAAGCCTGCCCTCCTTCATTTCAATATCCGTTACTTGGGCACCGAAACGAATCTCGCCCCCTAATCCCAAGATCTCCTGACGTATATTTTTCACGATCTGCCGCAAAAGATCCGTTCCAATGTGGGGTTTATGAAGATAACGTATTTCCTCCGGCGCACCAGCATTTATAAAGGTTGCCAGAACCTCCGACATGTGGGAGTCATTAATGCGGGTGGTCAGCTTTCCATCGGAAAAGGTACCTGCTCCCCCCTCACCGAACTGTACATTTGAAGCGGGATTCAATACTCCGGTCCGCCAGAAATCCCGGATATCACGGGCCCTCTTTTCCACGTCCTGTCCCCGTTCCAAAATCAACGGATTCCATCCTGCCCTGGCCAAGGTCAACGCCGCGAACATGCCGGCAGGCCCGAAGCCCACCACCACCGGGCGCTTCTCGGAGGCAGGCGGATTATTTCCGATGGGCAGCAGCTCCTCGGCTGCCATATGCACCTGAGTAATATTCCTGTCCTTCCTGCACCTGCTCAAAACCTGTTTTTCAGGCACCTCTAGCAGAACATCCAGCACATAGACGAACTGAATAGGAGCTCCCCTATACCTGCGGGCATCCAATGCCTTGCGCACTATCACAGCCCGTTTAACCGCTTCCAAAGGCAGCTTCAGACGTCTTGCCGCTAACTGCTCCAGAGGCGAATCATCCTCTATCGGAACCTGAAAATTTGAGATGCGAAGCAATCAATTTCCCTCTTTCTTATTGTTCCCAGCCTTTTCAGGCATCTCTGTCCCTGCGGCAGCCGGCGTTTCCGTCTTTTCCTGTGGCTTCTTCCTTACCTCAATCTCAACAACCACATTCGGATTTGATGCCGCCACTACACCCTCCGGCAAATTCAGCCTTACTACGCGACTAATCACGTCACCGGTAATAGCTGTATTGGCAAAGGATATCTTATCCGTATGGATTTCCGTAAGGGAACGTATAAGTTTCTCATCCCCCGCGACCTCCATTTGAACTGGCGCCACTCTCACATTGGAGATTTCATAATCCCCAGGAAGGTCATCCGCAAAATCCACACGTATGGGAAGTATCTTCTTAAACACGCCCCGGGCCAAAGATACATCCACCTCAATGTTTGATGGGTGTACCCTCGCTCCCTTGACTGTCTCCGCGTCTTCGTTGACAGCAATCATCGGAACCATCGCGGTGAAGGAGGCCGAGGCATTGTCCATGAGATTGACATAACCTATTACCCGGGTAACCGATTCAACTATGCTCTTTGGTCCCACAACCCCAACGGTCCTGGAGGACGGGCGCATCTCAGCCACGGTATATCCGGATGCCACCTGCCCTGTCGCGATCAACTCAGGAGGAAACTGCATCTCCACATAGGGATCCAGTGTAACCTCCAGACTTCCGGGCTGCACTTCAATAAACTCAAATCCCTGTGGAACCGACACCTCCACCGGAACCATATGCTTGCCCTCTCCCAAGCCTGCCAGATTCACATAGGCCTTGAAATCATCAGGGTCATAGGACGCAAAGAAGGACCTCGGCGCCCGCACCAAAACCTTGGCTCTATCCTCATAGGTAATCTTGTTCCCGGGAGGTGCGTTCACCGCGGACAGAGAAACGCTGATAGAGTTCTCCACTGGGGGGTTTTGGTCATTCATAACCAAAACCCAAAGCACAACTGCCACCAGCAGAGCCATAACCTTTATGGGAAAGTTATACTGTATCAGATTCCTTAAATTTTCGCTGAATTTTGCTATCATGATTTCTTCCCCCATCCGAGGATGATATCCTTTATACCCGTCATCTTTGGTGCCTCGAACGCGGGCAGCAGAAGTTCCTTCAGCGTGTCTATGTTAAGGTGGCGCATAATATGCCCATCTTCAGCGATGGATATTGTTCCGGTTTCCTCACTCACCACCAGTACAATGGCATCGCACTGCTCAGAAAGTCCTATGGCAGCCCTATGCCGTGTTCCAAGCTCCGTGGAAAGTCCCCTGTTATCGGTAAGCGGCAACAGGCAGCCTGCGGCAATCAAACGCTTTCCCCTGATTATGGCAGCCCCATCGTGAAGAGGCGTATTTGGCACAAAAACATTCTGAATGAATTCAGACGTTACTAAGGCATCTATTCCAATACCCGTGGCACTGACATCATTTAGCTTCATCTTTCTCTCAATCACTATCAACGCTCCGGTCTTCGTGGCAGAGAGATTTTTAGCCGCCTTTGCCAATTCACCTACTATGGAACGAGCTTCATCATCATCCAGAAAAACCGACTTTCCAAGGAAATGGCCTTCACCAAGGTGACCCAAAGCCCGTCGCAGTTCAGGCTGGAAGACGATGGGAAGAGCGACAAAGAGAAGTGTCAGAGTTTTTTGCAATAGCCATGTCATAACATGAAGATTCAGCCAACTGCAAAACACCGTCATAGACAGCAGTATCAGAAGGCCCTTGACCAGAGTAATTGCCCGGGTATCCTCCAGCATCTCGTATATCCTGTATAGAATAACCGCGACAATTATTATATCTATGACATCCAAAATTCCAATGGTAAACAGGATTCCATGAAGCTGCGAAGGAAATGAGATATCAAATGGCATTCGAAAAAACTCCTTATAAATAAGTAGAAAACACTCAATTATTCTATTCTCTTTATGCTCATTGAAATCCTTGTTTCTAAGGAAAATTTAATAAAAATATTTCTCTTATTACGACTGTAGCGAAAAAGAGGAAAATCATATTTCGCCTAGAATATTCACTATTGTGTAATAATTCCCCGTAAAAGGAGACGATTCATATGCGCCACTCACTTGAAAATGATATTTTGACAATCACGGTAGATGACCACGGAGCCGAGCTTAAATCCATTACCGCCAAAAGGGATGGCACCGAATATCTTTGGAATGGAGATCCTGCCTGGTGGAAATACTCATCTCCGGTGCTGTTTCCCATCGTAGGGAAGCTTGTAAAGGGGAAATACCGCTATAATGGACATGAATATGAGCTCCCGGGACATGGCTTCGGCCGCATCTCGGACTTTACCTGCGTCCGCCAGTCCAATGATGAGATTGCCTTCCTCCTTGAATCAAACGATGAAACCCTAAAATCATATCCATTCCCCTTCAGGCTTGAAATCTCATACGTTCTGCGCCAAAACGAGGTCAAGGTTCATTGGAAGGTAACCAATCCCGATACCTCCGACATGTACTTCTCCATTGGAGCCCACCCTGCTCTTCGCTGTCCTATCGATAAGGGTGATGACTTCAAAGACTGCTTCCTGAAGTTCAACATCTCCGAAAACAGCCAGCGAATCATGCTCAATGCCGACGGCCCCCTGTCTCACAAGAGGGTTGACATACTGAATGGCACTGAACTTTCCCTGGACTACGAGCTCTTCAAGGAAGACGCGCTTGTCTTTGACGACCTGAAATCTGACGAGGTTTCCATCTGCTCTCGAAAAAGCGGAAAATCCGTAACACTTAAGGCAAAGGATTTCCCCTTCTGGGGAATTTGGACAAAACCCGGAGCGCCCTTCCTCTGTATAGAGCCATGGCACGGTCATGCAGACTATGAGGACTTTGCCGGCGATTTAAGCGAGAAGGATGGCATACGCAAGCTGCGCGGCGGAGAATCCTTCGACGCGGAATATTCCTTCCTTGTGAACAACGGAACGTAATACATTCCATGCAAAACGATTTTTTGCATACCGCCCTTACAAGAATTCTTAGTTTAATAGTGCAAAAATGGGACTGACCACGCCATAAACGTGTGCCGGTCCCATTTTATATCCGTCACAATTCCTTGGAACGCTCTGTTGCGGCAAGGACCGCCTCTATCAAGGCACTTCGTACACCTGCGGCCTCCATGGCCCGCACTCCCGCGATAGTAGTCCCCCCCGGAGACGTAACCATATCCCTGAGCACATCGGGGTGCTTCCCGGTTTCCAATACCATCTTTGCGGCCCCCAAAAGGGTCTGGGCAGCAAGAAGAATAGCCGTGCTTCTTGGAAGTCCCGCGGCAACCCCACCGTCAGCCATGGCATCTATCATTAGGAAGCCGTATGCAGGCCCGCTGCCGGAAAGCCCCGTCACGGCATCCATCAAATGCTCATCCACCTCAACGGTACGTCCCACGGAATTCCATATAAAAGCAATCCTCTCGGCAGTCTTACGATCCGCACGGCTTCCCAGCGCATAGGCCGCCATACCGGCTCCCACCGCCTGAGGCACGTTGGGCATGACACGGATTACAGGCTGCTTCGGGAAATTCTCCTCAATTATGGAAAGCCTCAAGCCTGCCACAACGGAAATTATAACAGTATCCTCCCTCACCTTGGAGGCGATACCACTCATAGCTGCCTTTGCGTCCTTGGGCTTAACGGCAATCAGTACCATATCCACCTTATCGAGAAAACCGTCTGCCTCAACTGCGGCATGAACTCCAAATTCCTTGTTCAGCTCATCGCAGCGCTCCTGCCTGAACTCCGAAACATAAATATTATCCGCCGGAACCAGCTTTCCCGCGATTCCCTTCAAAAGAGCGCCTGCCAAAGCCCCTCCGCCAATAAATCCAATGGTAAAATCCTGCATATAGCTAACCTCCTGCCCAATATCACGTCTATATCACACAAGCCAATGAATCCAATATATTCTATCACATTCAGTGGCTGCAAACTATGAATTTTTCCAGTAGAAAAATCCTCGCAGAACCATACTACAGATGCTGCTCATCCATTTGAGAGGATGATTATTCTTGCACTGATTCCACCTTTCCTGATGCCATTTGATGATCTGATTCGTGTTCACCGATGATTTTCTCCATCCATATCATATTGTACCATCGGCCAAATTTATATCCGCACTTATGAAACGTACCGACCTTGATAAATCCCATATGCGCATGGAATTTCTCGCTGTTGCGCGTAAGATATTCATCCTCTGCCAATGGATCGCCGATACATGCGTATAAGTTCCTTATTCCCATATCGGCAAGCTTTGTTTCTATCGTCTCATAGAGCTTTCTGCCGGTTCCACGTCTTTTTTCCTCCGGGCTGAGATAAATTGTCAATTCCGCTGACCAGTCATACGCGGCTCTTCCAACGAAAGCACCGGCATAAGTGTAGCCAACGATTTTTCCATCGCGAACCGCCACAAGGTATGGATATTTTGCCAGGGTTTTCATTATGCGTCCTTGAAACTCCGCCAATGTCGGCACATCATATTCAAAACTGATCGCTGTATGCTCAACGTAATATCCATAGATGGCAAGGATATTCTCCGCATCACTTATTTCTGCCGGTCTTATCTGTACGCTGCTCATTTTCAATAGTACCTCTCATCATCCATTAGCATTACGATCTCTGGTGCTTCTCTCCCATCACGTGAACTATAGTATCATGAACCAGCATCGCATATTGCTTAGCACCCTCAGTATCCGGATGAATTCCATCCTCCGTCAGCCATTCGGGATGCTGTGAGATAAGTCCATACCAGTCAACTACCGATACATTCGGACGTTCGGCAGCAACCTGTTGTATATACTCGTTATTTGTATCTTGCCAGGTCAGCTCCGGACAGTACACGTTCACCCAGAAAATCTGTCGATTCGGCCCCAGCGCATTCAAAAGCTGGCGGGACTGTACTTCATAGCGTTCCTGTCCGGCAATTGGACCATTTGTCCCGAGAGATACCACAACAATATCACTCATCAGATTTTGTTCTACCAGGCTTTCAGCTACCTCAGCACCGCCGCCTACGTAACGGCAGGTTTCAGCATCTATATAGGCATTTGGCAGTTGTTCGTAAAGATCACTGGACGAGCCAAGCATAACTGAATCTCCTATGCAAACAATGCCATCAAGGTTAACCGCAGCCGGAGCTGACGGCTCAGGTGAGTTATTCGCTTCATTGTTTTCCTGCTGCTGCTGAATTATATTTGTATTCCTTTTGGCGATTTCATCGGCCTGTTGCTCCAAATGTGCCCGGAGACCTGCCTGAATATCTGCCCTCTCGCCTGCCGATTCCGCAATTCCCTTGCACCCCAATAGCATCAAGAAAAGGGAGCATACGGTTATCGCAGTAAAGCCAATATATTTTCCTATGGAAACGATGTTTGATTCAAAATTAAACTTGAAGCCTGTAATTATTTTGGACAGCGCATCAGACCAGATTGATAAGAGAACAATCACTCCGATGGTCAATACATGACCTAAGAGGGAGCGATTCCAGCCCATATGATTGAACAAAACAATTACCGGATACTGCCACAGAAAGATACCATAGCTGTGTTTTCCTATCCATCGTAAAGCCGGATTGTCCATGAGATCCCCTAACCCGGGTGAGTAGGAAGATACCACATGAAGGAGCAGGCATGATACGAGCGTCATAGCAAGCATTCCGCCTTCATAAACGAAAGGAGTGCCTCCATCCATGCGCAGATAAGAGAACAGGATTATTCCTATAAGGGAACCAAAAACTAAATAGTCGAAGCCGCTTCGCATACTGCCTGCTTTATCAGAAGGCTTGTGGTAAGCCCGGTAAAGTCCCATAGCAGCACCCATCAACAGCGCGTAAATACGTGTATCAGTGCCGTAGTACAACCTGCTGACATCCATTTCCGGGGTATACATTATCGGCATAATCAGCGCAGTGCCGAAAGCCAGAAGAATCATCATCCCTAAGCCAAAGCCGGCACCCAATGCTCTGCAAAGAAGTAAATAGCAAAAGAAAAGAACGGGCCACAGTACATAATACTGCAGCTCAATACCCATGAACCATAAATGAGTAAACGGTGAGACGTTAATTAGCCTGGTGAAATAATCTGTATTCTGTGAAATTTGCCACCAATTGTTATAGCCCAGCAAAATCGAAATCAGCTCCGGCCGTACAGACTGGATTAGCTTGGGAAACAAAACTTCGTAAATACCTATTGAAGTCAGCAATACGATAATCAGAGATGGATAAATCCGCTTGATTCTCTTCATAAAATATCGTGCCAAATTGAAATGACCGGTTAAAGCATCCCGCATGCTGTTGTACGCAAGTAAATATCCTGTCAGGACGAAAAAAATAGAAACACCGATGTAACCTCCGGGAACTTCATTCGGAGATATGTGGAACAACGTAACGCCGATAATAGCAAGCGCTCTTAAACCGTCCAGCCCCGAAATATGAGTTTTTTTATCAAATCCGGAATCAGGATATATTCCGTGTAATTTATTCAAATTTAAATACATGCTGTACTACCCTCCATTACTTGGAAACACATTCAAACCAAAGAGAAATTCAATATCAAGCATACATTATAAAGCCTGTAGTGGGTACAATTCAACTATATATTAAATATGATATTTCAATAGTGAATGATACCGAATCGAATATATCATGTCCGATTTTTCTAAGAATTGCATGAAGTATTACTCCTCTTTTGACGTGGTGGCCGGCAGGCGCATGGATTGAGGTTTCCTGAACCACCATGATGATGTCCATCGGTGAATAAAGAATGCGAATAAAAACAGTCGGAAGGCTCCGCCCCATAGACGGGAGTCTTCCGACTGTTTTTTATAGTGAACGCAATAAATTTTTATTTACGATGCATTAGCTTCCTGTTCAGTCCACTCGCTCCATCGCAGTGTCGTTGCCCCGGCTCGCTTCGCCTTTATATAGCGTGAAAAGCTCTCAAGCACTTCAACGCGATGATTTATCATATCATTTTTCTTTGCGCTCTTTTTCAAAGCCGTCAGATTGGTACCACCGATTAGATACTGGCGCTTGATGATATCCTCAAAGGGAACATCGGGATTACGGATCATATCATACATTGCCATGAAGGATGTGGTGCGTCCATGTCCCGCGTGGCAGTGGAAGTGCAGCCACGCATCCTGTGGAAGGGCATTAACGAAATCAAGAAAGGCCTCAATGGACTCATTGCTGGGCCAGGTCTTGTCCGTCGCGTAAATCCGTATATAGCGGAACCCCATTGGCACAACGGTCTCTTCCTCGTCTTTTACGCTTTTCGGAGTCAAGGTTATCTCTCCAAAGGCCGCCTTATCGGAATCGCCCTTTGGCACGAAGGTTGTGGTTTTCCCTACCAGTTCTGAGAGACGCAGGCTCTCATCCGCTTTTATCTCATCCACGGTTTTCCCCATGTTTGCCTGATTATGGTTCTCATGCCAACTTACGGGAATACCGTCGGCAAAACCATGCGACTCCTGCCTAAGGTCCACCACATAGATGGGCAGCCCAGGAGCCGCAGCCGAAAGGGTGGAGTAAAGCTTGGCAAAGCCATCGGCAGTGAGCTGCGCGCTGCCTGATTCATGGAGTTTGTCCAGTCCGTCACGGGTAGGAGGCTCGCCTTCCGGCGCCACCTTCCAGTCATCGGAAGCCATGCGGAAATGAAGCAGTTCCGGAAGATTCGGATCCTCATCCAACCTCCATGCGGCCTCTGAAACCGCGGCAACTGCCAGCACACAGAAAGCAATCACAAAAATCGTTGTCTTTCGCAGTAAGTTTTTCATGTTTGGCTCCTTTCAACGAGTATAAACACTCCTTTATATTTTCTACAAGCGTTAATAATTTCCTGCCGAGATGATTGCAGATACATGTAAAAAATGCAACTATTTTTAGTTGCATTTTTTTATTCTTATGATAGAATTCAATTAAGAAGGAGGCGCTATTATGGGACGAAAGGAAAAACTCCTCGCCAGACTCAAAACCAATCCAAGAGATTTCACATTTGATGAAGCTCAGGCACTTCTTGAATGCTTGGGCTATCAAAAATCCAACAAAGGAAGGACAAGCGGATCTCGAGTAGTATTTTCTAATAATGACCGCAAGACAAAAATTTTACTCCACAAACCGCATCCCCGAAAGGAACTATTGGCATACCAAGTAAAACAACTAATAGACCAGCTTGAACAGGAGGATTTGCTATGAACAACATAATGGAATACAAGGGCTATATTGGAAGCGTTGAATTCTCCGAGAACGACACACTTTTCTTTGGAAAGGTTCAAGGCATCCGCTCTCTCATATCCTATGAAGGGGCAACGGCAGCAGAGCTTGTTGCTGATTTCCACGGAGCTGTCGATGATTATCTGGCATCATGCGAAGCCGAAGGCACTTCTCCTGAAATTGCCTACAAGGGAAGCCTGAACGTTCGTTTCAAAAATCGCGACCTCCATAGACAGGCCGCAGTATACGCCATAACTCACGAACAAAGCCTTAATAGCTTCATCGAGGAAGCCGTAAAGGAGAAACTGTCCATGTCCTACAAATAGTACTTCATACTATCCTGTCCCTTGGCATACGAAAGAAATCTGCCTCTATAAGTTCTTTTGTGTACTGAGAGACAGGATTTTTAATTAGATTTTCCGGTGTATTTTCTTCGACAATCCTGCCCTCTGCCATGACTATTACCCTGTCGGCTATGCTTTGAAGCAGCGCCAGATCGTGGGTTATGAACAAGCAGGCCATGGACAGTTCCTCTGTCATTTGCTTCAAAAGCGCCGCGATTTGAGCCTGAACGGTGACATCCAATGCGCTGGTGGCCTCGTCGCAAATAAGAAGTGTGGGGGAAAGTGCGATGGCTCGGGAGATTGCCGCCCTTTGGCACTCCCCTCCGGATACCTCATGGGGGTAGCGATATTTGTACGAAGGGTTTAGTCCCACCACTGTCAAAAGTTCGTCAATACGTAGCTCTATACTTGCCTTGTCATAGCCTCTATTGCGCATGGCTTCGCCGATGCTCCAGCCTAATGTTTTTCTTGGATTGAAGGAATCCTCTGGCACTTGGAAAATCATTTGCATATTTTCATAGGCTTCACCCAACGCCTTTCCCGTGGCCTTCGTAATGTCCCTGCCGCACAGGATAATTTCCCCCTCATCGGTATCCAAAAGCCTGGCAATGATACGCGCCATGGTGGATTTTCCGCAGCCGCTTCTTCCCACAATTCCAAGTACTTCCCCCCGAT
>DOYB01000074.1 GCA_003518745.1 Selenomonas sp.
CCACAGTGATCACGACAAAAACAAAATTCTCAAGGGAGGCAAAAAAAATGACATTAAACAAGGAGCAAATGATGCAGGGCATGCAGCGCTTCGGCGGCGCCATGTACACGCCAGTAATCCTGTTCGCGTTCTTCGGACTGACGGTAGCCTTATCCATAATCTGCAAGAATGGGGGCATCCTGGGAGGACTGGCTGCCCAGGGCACATTCTGGTACGATTTCTGGTACGTTGTAGAGCAGGGAGCTTGGACTGTTTTCGCTCAAATGCCCATACTGTTCGCGATAGCGGTCCCCATCGGCTTCGCCAAGAAGGAACCTGCCCGCTGCGCTATGGAAGCCTTCGTCATATACATGGTATTCAACTATTTCATCTCAGGATTCCTTTCCCTGAACGGCAGCTATTTTGGAGTGGATTTCAATCAAGCTGCGGGGCCCGGAACGGGACTTGCAATGATTGCCAATGTGAAGACATTGGATATGGGCATGCTGGGCTCCATATTCATCGCCTGCATGACAGCCTTCCTCCACAACCGCTTCTATGACACCAACATCCCCGACTGGCTTGGCATCTTCAAAGGTCCTGCTTTCGTGGTTGCCATCGGCTTTGCCATAATGATTCCCATGGCCTTCATCTTCTGCATGGTATGGCCCGCTGTTCAGCATGCCATCATGGCCTTCCAGGACTTCTTGAAAACCAGCGGTCTGGTTGGAGTATGGGCTTATACCTTCTCTGAGCGTCTCCTGCTGCCGGCAGGCCTCCATCACTTCATCTACCTGCCCTTCATCTTCGGTCCTGCCGTATGTGACGGCGGCATACAGGCCTATTGGCTCCAGCACTTAAATGACTTTGCTGTAAGCGGCCAGAGCCTCAGAGAGCTGTTCCCCGAAGGCGGCTTCGCCCTCCATGGCAACTCCAAAATCTTCGGACTCCCCGGCGCTGCCCTTGCCATCTATATGTGCGCCAAACCCGAAAAGCGCAAGAAAACCGCGGCTCTCTTGATTCCCGCGACTCTCACGGCTATGCTCTGCGGCATCACGGAGCCCCTTGAATTCACCTTCCTTTTCGTAGCCCCTCTCCTTTATATGGTTCACGCAGTCCTTTCAGCCTGCCTTTCAACAACCATGTACGCCTTTGGCCTGGCAGGAAATTTCGGCGGCGGACTGATTGATGCCTTCGTGCAGAACTGGATTCCCCTTTTCAGCTACCATGCCGGTACCTATGTAATGCAAATCATAATCGGCCTTGCATTCACCGCCATCTACTTCGTGGTTTTCCGTACCCTGATTTTGAAATTCGACTACGCCACCCCCGGACGCACAGCTGATGATGTTGAGGACAAGCTCTTCTCCAAGGCTGAATATCAGGCCAAAAAGGAAATGGAGGAAATGGGCCTTGCAGACAACGCTCTGGCTCTTAAGGCAAAAGTTTTCCTGGATTGCCTCGGCGGTCCCGATAACATAAAAGAAGTCACTAACTGCGCTACCCGCCTTCGTGTCACCGTAGCGGACGCGGATAAGGTAGCTGCCGTTGGCAAATTCACCAAAGCAGGCGCCTTCGGCTTAGTTAAGAACGGCCGTGCCATACAGGTTATCGTAGGGCTTTCAGTGCCCCAGGTTCGCGGCTATTTCGATGCCCTTCTCAAAGGCGAAAAAATTGAAAGCAAAGAAGAAACCATAAAGCCCGCGGCTGCTCTGGACACGAAGCAGTCCCTGAAGCTCACCTCCTTTATCTCCGGACATCTCATGGATATCAGCGAAGTCAAGGATGAAATGTTTTCCAGTAAAATGATGGGTGATGGAATCGCCATCGAACCCACAGGCAACACGGTGGTGGCTCCGGCTGACGCAGAGGTCACCATGATTATGGAGGAAAGCCTCCACGCGCTGGGTCTCAGGCTGTCAAACGGCGCGGAGCTCCTGATCCACATTGGCATCGACACAGTGAAACTCAACGGAAAGGGCTTCAAGGCTCTTGTGAAGGTTGGGGATACGGTAACGAAAGGCACTCCCCTTATCGAGTTCGACAGAGCCGTTATTGAAGCGGCGGGATATCCCCTTACTGTTATAATGGCTGTAACCAACTCCGCAGAATATCCCCAGATGGAAAAGGTTTCCGATAGGGATACCATCAGCGCGGAAACCGTAGTGCTAGCCTTTTAAGGAGGAAAATCACCATGAAGGATTTAAAATGGTGGCAGAAGAAACCGGTCTATCAGGTGTATCCAAAAAGCTTCCTTGACACCACCGGCAGCGGCCAGGGAGATATTCCCGGCATCACAAGAAAACTGGATTATCTTAAAACCCTTGACACGGGCGCCATATGGCTCACTCCCGTCTATCCCTCCCCCATGGTGGACAATGGCTACGATATCTCAGACTACACCGGCATCGACCCATCCTATGGGACGATGTCGGACATGGAGGAGCTGATTTCCGAAGCCAAAAAGCGGGATATCCGCATTGTAATGGATCTGGTCTACAACCACAGTTCTGACCGGCACCCCTGGTTCCTGGAATCTAAGGCCAGCCGCAATAATCCCAAGGCTGACTGGTATATCTGGAGGGACGCGAAGCCCGACGGCTCCGCCCCCACCAACTGGCGTTCCATATTCGGAGGCAG
>DOYB01000101.1 GCA_003518745.1 Selenomonas sp.
TCGAAAAGCCGGCGGGAGTCCGCCATGACTTCTTTTTTCAGTTTTATCAGTTTTTCGCAAAATGGCATGTACTTCATTCCTATCTTGTTTATTTTACCTGCTGCGCCCGCTGTCTGATTTCACGGAGCCTCGGAACAAGGTGTTCCTGCAGCTTTTTCTCCAGTTCGTCCAGTTCTTTTGAGTCGAATACATAATTGACATCAGGGATGTTGTGGATGCGGGCCTCACCAAAGTATTCGTCCCGGAACATGTTGTAATATATATTGAAGCTGGTTTCCTGGGCAAAATCCGTGTAGTCTATGATTATGTAGGAACCATTGGTGATTTCCACCGGCTCGGCAGGCGCGATGAATAGCTGGAAACCCTCCAATGAAACGGGAAGCCGGCGGCCATATTCCCATTCCATTATTTTTTTTGACCGCAGGATGCTCCCAATGTCGGCTTCGTCAAAACGGGAAAGGGATTCAAGCATTCCTTCAAGCTGGGTTTTAAGCAGCAGTTCAAAGGTATCGAAGCTTCCGGTTATGTATTCCATTTTGCAGAATTCCACTAATCCTATCTTCACCCGAAGCTTGTATTCCTTGGTTTCCTCGTGAAAATAGGCCGTGGCGCTTCGATGCTTTTCAGCGCTGCTATAGCGGAAAAGCTCATATACATCGCCGTCGATTTCCATAAGCCGTTCTAATTTGAATCCGTGTAATTCATTCGGTAATTCGGCCATGTATTGCCAATCTGCTGTTTCCTTTTCCACTCGTTCCTTGGTTGCGTCCTTCACGATAGTTCACCTCTGCAACTAAATAATATACCAACGGGAGCCATTATGCAATGATATAAGACCGTGGCGCTATGTAACTTTAGATGTTCTTTTTTTTATTTGTGTAGTGATAGAAACTCAGGGAAAATTTGACAAAAGCCCACTTCCATGCTATAGTATCTACAGGAAACTTTATATTCATGGGGCTGCAATGGTCTCGACGGGGATAGATGGTGTAAGAATAGCGAGCCCCGGGGTCATCGAACCGGGTTAGTAAGGTGAAATTGCTTAAATATAAAAGCAAACGAAGATTACGCTCTGGCCGCTTAAGGCCGGCCTCCTACGTCCGACTTCCCGCTAGGGCGGGTGGAGGTCAAAGCGGGATACCGCATTGTGAATGTGATGTAGCAGTGCTGGGAAATTTACATCGCTCGGTTTGAGGGAGGTTGCCGGTGGGCTCCTGATAACTTAAAGCTGATCATCAGGCTGCGCTCGGAGAAGTTTTTGCAGCAATATTTTCGGACAGGAGTTCGATTCTCCTCAGCTCCACCAAAAGAAGATTGTGTGCCGCATTCCTTAGTTGGGGTGCGGTACTTTTTATGCGGATTTACGATGGAAAACAAAAAGTTTTTCATTTTTAGCCGCTATTTTTCGTATTATATTTGCAGGATAGAAGTACTTGGTGGTAGAATACATAGCAGATTATGTTAGCGCGAACCCGCGCTTGCTTATCTTTGGAATAATCGTATGGCTGCGGGCCCTACAGCGGCTTCATGGCAGCGGCATAAAAAACGAATTATAAAGGAGTTGTAGCTATGAAATTTCAGGAACTAATCCTGGCATTGCAACAGTTCTGGTCGGAACAGGGTTGCATATTGGCAGAGCCCTATGATGTGGAAAAGGGCGCGGGAACCATGAATCCCTTTACTTTTCTCAGGGTTCTTGGGCCTGAGCCTTGGAATGTGGGATATGTGGAGCCTTCAAGAAGGCCTGCGGATGGCCGTTATGGTGACAACCCCAACAGGCTTTATCAGCATCACCAGTTCCAGCTTATAATGAAGCCGTCTCCCAACAATATTCAGGAGCTGTATCTTGAGAGCCTGGAGCGGCTCGGCATTGACCCGAAGAAGCACGACATCCGCTTCGTTGAGGATAACTGGGAGTCACCGACTCTCGGTGCCTGGGGCCTTGGCTGGGAAGTTTGGCTGGATGGTATGGAGATTACCCAGTTCACGTATTTCCAGCAGGTGGGCAGCCAGGATGTAAAGCCTGTGGCGGTAGAAATCACCTATGGTCTTGAGCGTCTTGCCATGTATATCCAGGGGGTTGAGAATGTCTACGATGTGAAGTGGACAGACGACTACACCTATGGGGATGTGTTCCATCAGAACGAGTTTGAACAGTCCAGCTATTCCTTTGACCTCTCCGATGAAGCTCTGCTTTTCGATTTGTTCGAGAAATATGAGAAGGAGGCGGTGCGCATTATAGAAAAGGGCTTTGTGCACCCTGCCTATGACTACGTGCTTAAATGCTCCCACACCTTCAATCTGCTGGATGCCCGGGGAGCCATTAGTGTTTCGGAGCGTACTGCCTTTATAGGCCGTGTCAGGAGACTGGCCCGCATGTGCGCCGAATGCTATCTGAAACAGCGTGAGGAACTGGGGTATCCAATGTTGAAAAGGGGGAAAAAGGCATGAGCAAGGATTTGCTGCTGGAGATAGGAACTGAGGAGGTTCCCGCGCATGTCATGCCGGGAGTCTTGAAGGAGCTCGCGGAAAAGGCTGAGAAGGTCTTTAAGGAGCAGCGTATAGCCTTTTCCTCGGTGCGAACCATGGGAACTCCGCGTCGTTCGGCGCTCTTGGTGGAGGGTCTTGAGGAACGTCAGGCGGATATGTCCAGTGAGAACAGAGGCCCTTCCGTGAAAATCGCTTTCGATGGAGACGGGAATCCCACCAAGGCGGCGCAGGGCTTTGCCCGTGGTCAGAAGGTGGATCCCAAGGACCTTGTGGTCAAGGACGGCTATGTCTATGCTATTGTTCATGCTGAGGGCAAGGAAACCGCGGAGCTTTTGAGATCCATTTTGCCGGAGCTTATTTGCGGATTGAGTTTCCCCAATCACATGCGGTGGGCGGACTTGGATTTCAAGTTCATACGCCCCTTGCGTTGGATTGTGGCTCTATATGGCAGCGATATCATTCCCTTTGAGGTGGCAGAGGTCAAGTCGGGGCGTGTATCCAGAGGGCATCGCTTCCTCAGTGAGGGGGATTTCGAGATTGCTGATGCTGCCAGCTATGAGAAGCGCTGCGAAGAGAATTTCGTGATTGTTGATCAGGAGCGCCGCAAGGCGATGATCCGCCGGCAGATAGAGGAGACAGCGGAGAAGAACGGCGGACGCGCTGAGATTACCGAGGATCTGCTGGAAGAGGTGCTCTATCTGGTGGAATACCCGACGGCTCTTTGCGGTACCTTTGAGGAAAAATATCTGAAGCTTCCGGCTGAGGCTGTTATAACCCCCATGCGTGACCATCAGCGCTACTTCCCCGTTAAAACGGAGGATGGAAGGCTTATGCCGCTGTTTATTACGGTCCGTAATGGCGGCAGCGAGTATCTGGATATTGTCCAGCATGGCAATGAGAGGGTGCTCAAGGCTCGTCTTGAGGATGCGCAGTTCTTCTTTGATGAGGATCGCAAGAAGTCCCTTGAGGAACATCGTGACAGACTGAAGACCGTGGTGTTCCAGGAAGGGCTCGGCAGTGTCTATGCAAAGACTGAGCGTCTTGAGAAATTGGCTGAGAAAATCAGTGATGCCCTTGGAGTCAGTGAGAACGACAAGAAAAATGCCATACGGGCCGCCAGACTCTCCAAGGCTGATCTCGTTACGGGAATGGTTACGGAGTTCACTGAGCTGCAGGGAATCATGGGCAGGGAGTATGCCCGTCTCGATGGTGAGCCGGAGGAGGTGGCTCTTGCGATCGATGAGCATTATATGCCACGCTTCGCGGGTGACAGCCAGCCTAAGACTACACCGGGCCGTATCGTGAGCATTGCGGATAAGATTGATAACATGGTGGCTACCTTCAGCCGCGGGCTGATCCCCACCGGCTCCCAGGATCCCTTCGCTCTTAGAAGACAGGCTCTGGGGCTTGTGAATATGCTGGTTGAGGCAAAGTACAGGATTTCCATTGCAAAGCTGGTTGATACAGCGATGGACCTTTTGGATATCAAGGATCAGAAAATCAGGGAGAAGATGCAGCAGGATGTGGCTGACTTCATTCGCCTCCGTTTGAAGAATGTACTTGGCGATACCGTGCGTTATGACGTCGCGGATGCCGTACTGGCAGATGTGGATGATCCCTTCCGTGTGACACTCAGGGCTTCGGCGGTGGCGGATTTCGTGAAGCGTGAGGATGCCGCCAAGCTGGTTCAGGCCTTTGTGCGTACAGGCAATATCGCGAAGCAGGCCGTTGATACGGCTATGGACCCGGCAGTTTTCCAGACGGACGCGGAGAAGGTTTTGTATCGTGTTTATGGAGAGGTAAAGACCGCGGTAAAGGGCGCTGCAGAAAAACAGGATTTCGCAGGGGCCATCGAGGCGATGGTACAGCTTGCGGCTCCCATTGATGAATTCTTCGATTCAGTAATGGTTATGGACAAGGATGAAAAAATCAGGAATTCACGTTTGGGGCTGATGAAGTCCATTCAAATCCTGCTGTTGGAAGCTGCGGACTTTGGAAAACTGGTATTTTGATTTATTGGGATAAGAGTATACGTCGTATCGGCAGGCATCGCGCCCTGCCGATTCTGCGTTTACTGGGCAATGGTTAAATAAATTTTCAGTTTTGTTTTTCAATGTGAAAAATTAAGAAGGAAATTCTGCTTTTAGGTAGAATACTAAAAAGGGGAGTTAGAATATACATCTCAGAAAGAAGACGGGGATATGATTACAAAACAAGAGCCTCGGATGGATTCTGTGCTCCATCGCATTCGGCTGTATTTCGACACATTGCAGAAGACAACTGAAAATTTCCTTTTTGTCACTGATCTGCGGGACAGCATAACGATGCTGTCTGAGAATTTCATGGAATCATTTGCTCTGTCAGGTACCCTATTGAGGGATATGGACAGGCAGTGGCTGCCATTGATTCATTCTGATGACAGGGAGAACTACCAGAGGAGCATAGCGGCTCTTGCCGACGGCTCCACTCTTGAGCATGATATTCAGTATCGTGTTCGCTATAATTCGGGAGATTATGGCTGGGTCAACTGTCATGGTATGATAGGAAAGGACGCGGATGGCAATCCCGTTATTTTCGCGGGTGTCATCACGAAGCTTGACAGGCGGGTAATGGCTGATAACGTTACGGGTCTGCGCAATCGTTATGCCTTCGATCAGGAACTGCGCCGCAGTCTGCAGGAAAATCCCGAAGGCAAGGGCGCTGTGGTTGTTGTGGGATTGGATAATTTCCACATCATAAACGAGACCTATGGGCACCATTTCGGTGACGCGGCGCTTCGGCAGATTGCCAAGAATGTGGCAAATGTGCTGCCGCCTGACATACACCTCTACAAGCTGGACGGTGATCTGTTCGGCATGTTCTGGCCCGATGCTATGCCGGAGGAGATAGAGATTATCTTTTCCAGTGTTCAGCTGGCCATGCGTGAGATACGCAATGCCGAGGATACCATATATTGTACGGCCTCTGCCGGCGCGGCCTTCTATCCTACGGACGGGGAGGATGCCATTACCCTGATGAAGTATGCTGAGGCAGCCATGGAAATGGCGCGCCGCCTCGGAAAGGACAGGATATGCTTCTTCTCCAAGGAGAGCTATGACCGTTGGCGGTATGACGTGAGCATGCAGGGGCTTATGCAAAATAGCATAGCCAGAGGCTGCGAGGACTTCTTCCTTTATTTCCAGCCACAGGTGGACGCTAAGGATGGACGTCTGTTGGGAGCGGAAGCGCTTCTGCGCTGGCAGGACAGCGATGGGAGTATAGTGGCTCCCATGCAGTTCATACCTTTGCTGGAAAAGACCCGTATGATTATTCCGGTGGGGCACTGGATTATTGAGCAGGCAGTGAAGACCTGCAAGAAGTGGCAGAAATATATGCCAGGTTTCCAAATGAGCATCAATATTTCTCTCTATCAGCTGGAGGAGCACATGCTCTATCCCTTTGTGGAGGACTGCCTCGCTCGTTATGATGTAGATCCCAAGACAATTATCTTCGAGCTGACAGAGAGCCAGAGCGTTTCGGATTGGGAATTCGTCAATGAGGCCTTCAAGCACTTCCATGAGCTCGGGATACAGATAGCTATGGATGATTTCGGTACAGGCTATTCTTCCTTGGGATTGTTGAAGAATTTCAGCTGCAATATCATCAAGATAGACAGGGTGTTCGTGGAGGATATCCTCAGCAGCGAGTTCAATCGCAATCTGGTGAAGTACACCATCAAGCTTTGCCACAGCATTGGAATGGTGGTATGCATCGAAGGGGTTGAGGAGGAAGAACCTTATATCTTCCTGCGTGATGAGTGTAACGCGGATATCATTCAGGGATTCTACTTCGGACGCCCAGAGCCTGAGGAAGAGTTTATAAAACGTTTGATTTGATGGAATCACGGATAGGTTTGAGAAAAACCTATCCGTATTTTTCCCTATCGGAGCCGAAGGGAGGTTGTGGGGATGACCATACGGGAACGAACGGAGGAGCTGGAGTACAAAACTCTGTCCCCACTTGCGGCAAAGAGCCGAGAGGCTAAGCGCAAATATCCTATGGTTGAGTGCGAGTTCCGGACTAAGTTCCAGCGTGACAGGGACAGGATACTGCACTCCAAGTGTTTTCGAAGGCTAAAGCACAAGACTCAGGTATATATAGTATCGGGAGATCACTATCGCACCCGTATGACGCACAGTCTTGAGGTTTCCCAGATTTCAAGGACTATAGCCAGGGGACTTCAGCTTAATGAGGATCTTGTTGAAGCTATAGCCCTAGGGCATGATGTGGGTCATACGCCCTTTGGCCATGCGGGGGAAGCGGCCATGGAGAGGCTAATGGGGCATTTTGCGCATAATGAGCAGAGCCTCAGAGTTGTGGACTGTTTGGAGCATGGGGGCCAAGGACTGAATCTGACATTCGAGACTAAGGATGGGATAGTTAACCATACTGGAAAGAATCTGCCCAGGACACTTGAAGGCCGCATCGTCCGTACAGCGGACCGGATTGCTTACCTGTGCCATGATTATGACGACAGTCTGAGGGCCGGCATGCTGACCGCGGATGATCTCCCCAGGGAGGTTCGTGAAAATTTTGGCAGCGATACCTCCAGAATGATTACCAGTATGGTTTCGGATATGATACTCAGCTCCACGGGGAAGGGGGATATATGCTTGTCTCCCGGAGTAAAGCAGACCATGGATGTGTTTCGTGAGTTCATGTTCGAGCATGTCTATCGTTCAAAGGCATTGCAGAGAGAGCGCAATCAGGCGGAATTCGTACTTAGATCGCTGTTTGAGCATTTCATGAAGAATTTTGAAGAACTGCCCAAGGAATTCTCAAAGCATGCTGAGAAATGGGGTAGGCAGCAGGTGGTTACTGACTATGTGGCGGGGCTTACCGATAGCTACGCGGTTCAGCTTTTTGACAGTATTTTCATGCCTCCTGTGGGGCTGATGGTTAAATGAATAATAATTTTAATACACTGGAAGGAATTTTCTTTTCGGCATAGAAATTTCAAAGGTGAAAGAGAATGCGTAACGAAGCATTGGATGAATTTGTGGAAAAGGTGCGTGCGCAATCTGATATCCTGTCGGTGGTGTCCCAGTATGTTTCACTTAAACGCAAGGGAAACAGGTATTGGGGCTGCTGTCCCTTTCATCAGGAGAAAACTCCGTCCTTTTCCATTACGCCTGACAGGGGATTGTTTTATTGCTTTGGATGCCATGCGGGGGGGAATGTTTTCAAGTTCATTTCACTGGCTGAGAACGTTACGTACTTCGAGGCTATAAAGCTGCAGGCAGAGAAGCTGGGGATTTCCATGCCCCAAAGACAAAAATCTCCCGAGGAACTGGAAAGGGACAATAAACGCAAGGCCCTGTATAAGCTCAATGAAATGGCACGGGATTTTTTCCACAACTGTCTCACTTTGACTCAGCTAGGCGCGCCGGGGAAGGCTTATTTGGCCGGCCGGGATATTTCCGAGGATGTTATCAAGGAGTTTCATCTTGGGTTTGCCCCCAATGCTTGGGATAAGCTGACGGAGGCCTTTCGGAAGCGGGGCGTTGACAGAGCTCAGCTGCTTGAGGTGGGACTGGCGCTGGAGTCAAAGAAGGACAAAGAGCGCGTTTATGACAGGTTCAGGAACCGTGTTATGATTCCCATAGCTGATGAACGTGGAAGGGTGGTGGCCTTTGGCGGGCGCGTATTGGACGGTTCCCTGCCGAAGTATCTGAATACATCGGAGACCATGATCTTCAATAAGGGCAGGTTGCTTTTCGGGCTGGACAGAGCGCATCGCGCGATTCAGCAGGAGGGTTTTGCCATCGTAGTAGAGGGCTATATGGATGCCATTTCGGTTTTTGGCGCCGGCGTGAGGAATGTGGTAGCTTCATTAGGTACTTCATTCACAAGGGAACAAGCAAAGCTGCTGATGCGGTACGCCAGAAGGATATGCTTTTGCTACGATAGTGATGACGCGGGCCAGCGTGCCACAGTCAGGGCGCTTTCAATCGTTGCTGAGCTTGGCGCGGAGGTAAGGGTCATTGTGGTGCCGGATGGAAAGGACCCCGATGAGTTCATTCGCAAGCACGGCAGGGAGGCATTTCAATCACTGGTGGATAAGGCCCTGCCATTGGTGGAGTACAGGCTGCGCTATGTGCTGTCACATACTCGCTATGATACATTGGATGGCAAGGTACAGGCCTTGAGGGAGATCCTTCCGGTTATGTCGAGCCTTAAGGATCCCGCGGGAATCGCGGAATACCGTAAGCGTCTGGCGCAGATTCTGATGTTGGACGAGGGAGTCATCGGAGAGGAGATGGCTCGATATGTGAGGATGCCTGAATTACGGTTTGGCGGAGCCTCGGTTCAGACAGCTAGGAAGGCCCAGCCCAAAAGGGACAACGCGGTGCGCAGGGCAGGCCGAATCGTGCTTAGAATGCTATGGCAGGAGCCTTCGTTGCTGGCACATGTTAAGGCAAATTTGCCCGATGGATTTCCTGACGGGATTCAGCAGGAAATTATGGGGTATTTGGAGAATTGTATAGAGAGGGGAATTTCGGCAGATGACATCAGCGCCGCTGAGGTACTCAGCGAAGATGCTGCGGCAGAACTTTCCCAGGCTTTGGTGGAAGAAACAGGTGTGCAGGACGCAGAGGTAATATATGAGGATTCTATACGAGTTCTGCGGAAGTCATATCTGAACTCCCTTTATATGAGGTACAGCCGTGAAATTGAAGAGCATCTAACGGCAGGAAGGATTGCCGAATATCAAGAGGCGTTGAAGGCAGCAAAGGGAGTAAAGACAGAAATGGATGGGTTGTAATCTGGTATGTTTTATGGAAATTTATTCGAGTATGGCATGGAATTCGGTTCCGAAAACGAATGTGTTTTTGGTGATGGGTTCCGTGAAGTGTCTGAGATCAATTCCAGGCTGAGGAGGGCAGATAGATAAATGGCTGAAAAAAAGAAAACTGTCACTCCGTTGGGAACCGGTGTGAATCGTAGTGCCGAGATTGTGGCAAATCTGCTGAGCAAGGGCAAGAAGAACGGTAATATGTTGACCCATTGGGAGGTCGTAGAGGCCCTTCAGGTTCAGGATTTGACACCGGATGAAATTGATGATATCTACATTGCCTTCAGTAAGAAGGGTATTGAGATTGTGGATGATGCTGCTTCTGATGTGCAGGATGATGACATCGATATAGAGATGGACAAGGCGGATGAGGAGGTTGAGATAGACCTCAGCGTTCCTGAAGGGGTCAGCATCGATGATCCGGTCCGCATGTACCTGAAGGAGATAGGCAGGGTGCCGCTTCTTACCGCTGATGAGGAGGTTGCCCTGGCAAAGCGCATGGAGGCGGGGGATGAGGAAGCTCAAAAGCGTCTTGCGGAGGCAAACCTGCGCCTTGTGGTCAGTATAGCGAAGCGATACGTGGGGCGCGGAATGCTGTTCCTGGATTTGATTCAGGAGGGCAATCTTGGACTTATAAAGGCTGTTGAGAAGTTTGATTATAATAAGGGATATAAATTCAGTACTTATGCCACATGGTGGATACGTCAGGCGATAACCAGAGCCATTGCGGATCAGGCCAGGACAATTCGTATCCCCGTTCATATGGTGGAGACCATAAACAAGCTGATACGAGTTTCCAGGCAGCTCCTGCAGCAGCTTGGCAGGGATCCAACTCCTGAGGAGATCGCGAAGGAAATGGATATCAATGTGGATCGGGTCAGGGAAATCATGAAGATTGCCCAGGAACCTGTGTCCTTGGAGACGCCTATAGGCGAGGAAGAGGATTCTCATCTTGGGGATTTCATAGAGGATCAGGATGCTCCGGCACCTGCGGACGCGGCATCCTTCATGCTTCTTAAGGAACAGTTGGAGGAAGTGCTTGATACATTGACACCAAGGGAGGAAAAGGTACTCCGTCTGCGGTTTGGTTTGGATGACGGCAGGGCCAGGACATTGGAAGAGGTGGGTCAGAATTTTGGCGTAACCCGTGAACGCATACGCCAGATAGAGGCCAAGGCTCTGCGTAAGCTGCGCCATCCCAGCCGCAGTCGCAAGCTGAAGGATTTTTTGGATTGAGCTTGAAGGGACTGTCTCACGTAGCATATTCTATAGTACGCAGATCAGCCTTCCACTTCTTGGAAGGTATCGGTATGCAGTCGGCATGCTGATGACCGTAAGCGATGGATGAGGTCCTGATTTCTGCAAGGCTGAGGGTATGAGCCGTGGGACAGTCCATTTTATTTACGTGTTAATGGGGTGGGGAGGTCGGACGATGGCGGAAAAGCTGTGGCGTACTTGCCGACTGACGGTGAATGGCACGTCTCGCAAGCTCCAGTACAGCCAGGATACCATTGACTATCTGTTCCTCCCCTTTCTGAGAAGACTGGCAAATCTCCAGCACAAGGAAAAGCGGAGGATACTGGTATATCTGGCAGGTCCTCCGGGGGCAGGAAAGTCCACCCTGGCCCTTTGGCTTGAGAAGCTTTCACTTATAAGCGAGGGCTTGGCGCCTGTTCAAGCCGTGGGAATCGGGGGCTTTCGCTATCCAAGGGAATATCTGGAGTCGCATTTTGTGGAGCGTGGCGGAGAACGACTGGCACTCATTCACTTTAAGGAGGATCCTGAGGCCTTTGATGTGGGACGGTTGTGTGGAAAACTGCAGGAGGTCACGAAAAGGGATGTCCGTTGGCCGATTTACGATAAGGCATTGAAGGATATCGTGGAGGAAGTTACTACAATACGAAAGAAAATCCTGCTTATAGAGGGTGACTGGATGCTGCTCAGGGAGGATGGATGGCAGGAGGTGCGGCGCTACTGTGACTATTCTCTGAGGATTATAGCTGATACGAAGGACATACGGGAGGGGCTTGCCGCATGGCGTGTGATGGGCGGCACGGCACAGGTCAAGGCTCCTGTGGTGTACGACACGCAGCACCAGCGGAACATGAAGAGGGCCTTGCAGAATACCTGGGCAGCCCACGAAACTTGGAGGCTCTTGCCGGATGGGGATTTCCAGATGCAGTCAGATGCCCCAAGACCCCGTCCTGTACTCCAGCGCCCGACGCTTTGGCAGCAGCCCAATGTCAAGACGAATGATGTACTTCTGGAAAGCGTGGGACGGCGAATGACAGTTTTGAATACGGAGAATAAGGGAACGGCATATGCCGAGGGCTATAGCGAAGGGCTTTCGGAAGCGAGGCGATCCATAGTAAGACGGCTGTTCCTCAGTGGCAGTATGACAAGGGAGCAGATTATGGATACCTTTCACATAACAGGTGATGAGCTTACAAGGATGCTCATGCGTGAAAAATGATTAAGCTGATTGATTAGGGTGTTAGTATGCAAGGAGATGGATAGGGTGAAACGAGGCGTTATTTTCGATATGGATGGAACCCTCCTTGATACGGAGCGGCTGTATAGTATGGCGTGGCTGGAAACGGCGGCTGATTTCGGGAAGGAGCGGGAGCCTGAGCTTGCCATGAGAGCCTGCGGCCTCAGCAATGACCAATGCGCCGCCTTGGTAAATGAGTTCTATCCGGATTTGGATGGCAGGGAATATCTGGAGCATGTGGTAAATGCCGTCAGGAAAAAGGCTGAAACTGAGCTTGCCCTTATGCCCGGGGTTCCCGAGATTCTGGATTTCTTCCGGGATAGGGAAATACCAATGGCGATTGCCAGCAGTACGGATACCGAGCGGATCGAGACATATCTGGGCCGAGCGGGAATTCGTAGGTATTTCAACGTAATCGTGGGCGGCGAACAGGTTGTGAACGGAAAGCCCAATCCGGATATTTTCATAAGAGCGGCAGAACTATTGAAGCTGGCTCCTGATGACTGCTATGTTTTTGAGGACAGTCCTAACGGAGTAAGGGCAGGGGCCGCGGCAGGCTGCACCGTAGTAATGGTGCCCAACATGGTACAGCCCACGGATGAGATTCGCGATATGTGTGATTATGTATGTGAAAGTATGTTTGAAGCCATGAAAAAAATCGGGCAATAGGACGATAGGGAGGTATAGACATGTCAGTGGAGGATGAAATGCAGGCGAAGGCCTTAGGGAACGAGATACCGAGGGGATTTCCGGGCGGATTTTTCGTATACAATGCTACAGGGAACGAGGAAATATATTTTGCGGACCAGAATGTGATAGAGCTTTTTGGCTGCAAGGATATAGACGAGTTCAGGGAGCATACCCACAACAGCTTCACGGGCATGGTACATCCGGAGGATTTGGGAAAGATAGAGAACGATATCATGGCCCAGACCTTCAACAGTGAGAAGAAGCATGATTATGTGCGCTACCGCATCATCACAAAGCAGGGGGAGGTCCGATATGTGGAAGATTTCGGACATCTTCTTCATGGTGCTGATGGGGCAAAGATATTCTATGTGTATATCGTGGACGTGGATCAGGACGAATATTACAACAGGGGACGCAACAGCTTCGCGGAAGCAAAGATTTTTGCCATGAACCGTAATGCTGACCGACTGACGGGACTTTTGAACATGCCGGCCTTTTACGAGAGGGCACAGGAGAAAATCAAGGCAGGGCTGCCAAAGGATGGGAAACTGACATTTATTCATTTTGATATATCCAATTTCAAGATATTCAATGAGAATTATGGCTTCCAAAAGGGCGATGACCTGCTTTGCCGTATGGCCTACACGATTCGCGGAGAGTTTCCGGGGGCAAACGTGGCACGTTTTTCCAATGACCATTTCGTCGTGTGCACGAGTCTGGATAACGTAATAGAGCATGTGGAGAATGTCCACAGCACCATGCTGAGGATATTGGATGGAATCAGGGTGGAAATCAAGGCAGGTATATATGAGCTGGATGATAACTGCAAGGAAGTGGGGCTTGCCTGCGATCACGCGCGTATTGCCTGCAATATGGTCAAGCGCCGGTACGATAAGATATATGGGGTATATGAGCCTC
>DOYB01000188.1 GCA_003518745.1 Selenomonas sp.
TTCCGGGGATTGCGGAAATGATCCATTACCTTTTCACTGTAAAGCGCCATGGTAAAACCTCCCTATACACAAATTATTAAAGCAAGCAAAACTCCCGCTTTCCTGCGAGCTTGTCCCGCCACAACGGTGAAATTCCACGGAGGTATGACACAACCTCCGGTACTGCCTTCAGTATATGATCCACATCCTCATTGGAATTCTCCTCCGACAGGGAAAGCCTAAGAGAGCCATGGGCTATCTCATGGGGTCTGCCGATAGCCAGCAGCACATGGCTTGGATCGAGAGACCCCGAGGTACAGGCTGAACCGGAGGAAGCGCATATGCCCTTGTCATCCAAAAGAAGCAAGAGGCTTTCCCCTTCGATCCCCTCAAAGCAAAAGCTCACATTCCCGGGCAGGCGGTTCACGGCATCCCCATTCAATGTACTATGTGGAATCTTACCCAACCCCTCAATTAACCTTGACCGCATCTCAAGCAGCCTTGAGGTGTTACTCTCCAGATTCGCGCATGCCTCCTCCAAGGCTTCCGCCATTCCCATAATCGCCGGAAGATTCTCTGTGCCTCCGCGCTTGCCTCTTTCCTGAGCTCCACCTTCGATAACATTCACCAACGGAATCCCCTTCGCCGCATAAAGAACGCCGATGCCCTTAGGCCCGTGAAACTTATGAGCCGAAAGGGAAAGCATATCTATGTTCTGCTCCTTTATGTTGATGGGAATATGCCCGGCGGCTTGAACCGCATCAGTATGGAAGGGCACTTTTTTGGCGCGGCATATCGCGCCGATTTCCTTCACCGGCTGGATGGAGCCAATCTCATTGTTGGCGAACATCACCGTCACCAAAGCCGTATCATCCCTTATGGCGTTTTCCACCTTTGCGGAATCCACTATACCATTCTCGTCCACATCCAGCAGTTCAACCTCGAAGCCTTCCCTTTCCAGCTTCTTCAAAGTGTGGAGCACCGCATGATGCTCAATCGCTGTTGAGATTATATGCTTATTGCCGCGCCTGGCGCCGTTTCTGGCAGCCGATATTATAGCCTGATTATCCGCCTCACTGCCCCCCGATGTGAAATATACACCTTCCGGCTCACCGCCCAAGCAGGCAGCTATCATCTCTCTGGCAGCTTCCAATGCTTCCTTTGCCTTCTGTCCAAATCCATATAAGCTTGAGGGATTCCCCCATGTGTCCTTCATATAGGCCAGCATGGTTTCCACTGCTCTTTGACTCATTTTCGTGGTGGCCGCGTTGTCTGCGTATACCATTGCCCCGCCTCCTCTTTTTTCGATTTACCATATAATATACCAATAAACCCACCGTGTCAATAGGTTATTCTTGCCAACTTTTTTTCTTAGTATTATAATTATTATGATAATACTAACGGGAGGCGATCCATATGGTATCAACGAAAGGCCGGTATGCCCTGAGGCTAATGTTGGATCTGGCTCAACATCCTTCAGATGGATACATTCCTCTGGACGAAATCGCGAACCGCCAAGGAATTTCAAAGAAGTATCTCGAAATCATCCTTAAGGTACTTGTACAGCACAAACTGCTGAAGGGGCTCAGGGGCAAGGGCGGAGGCTACAGACTGACCCGCAGACCCGATGAATATACCGTAGGCGAGATATTGACCCTTACGGAAGGCAATTTAGCAATAGTTTCATGTATTGCTGATAGTGACTATCCCTGTACCAGAAAAGAAGCCTGCCTCACCTTCCCTATGTGGAGCAAATTTGACCGTATGGTTCATGACTTCTTTTTCAGCATCACACTGGAGGATTTGCTGAAGAAGAAGGGCTGAATAATGACTCGAATTTAGGTATGTGGGGAAATTCAACTTTCGCAACGGCAAACACTGAAAGTGGTTGAAAATTCAACTGGCTCCGAGTCTATCTGATATTTGACAATGTCAATTTACAATGATAACATACTGCTAAGTGTGAAATATTCGGATTAATTTTTAGGTAATGCCTCTGACTTACAACGGTATTTCGCAAACATGAAAAAGGGGGTACGATTACTGAAAACTGAATATTGAGGCATTCACTTACAGGTGCGTTATCTTTCTTTTTTTCAGGAGGAATATGTAATGCAATGGATCAATGATCTTAAGGTAGCCTATAAGCTCCTTATACTATGCGTGATTGCCGCATTAGGAATGGCAATCATTGGGTATTCAGGCTACTCATCTCTACAGGAGTCAAAGCGAGATATGGATATCATGTTCAACCAAAACATGAAGTCCCTATACTATGTTGGAAACTGCCGTCATTCGATGCGCTATATGCAGGGCATGATGCTTATTGCCACCTCCACCCATGACCAGGAACGCATAAAGAGTGTTTCAGAAAAATACGAGGCCGGCAAGAAAGAGCTTGAAACAAATCTCGAAAATTTCCGTGAGATTGCCGCCAACAACCAAAACATCATGGCAACCTATGAGGAAGTAAAAAAGGATTGGGACGGCTACAGGGCTGCTTTGGACAAATCAATGAGCCTGGCCGCCTCGGGACGCAATGAAGAAGGCCGGACCTACTACGATAAGAACGGCGCGAAGCTGGCAACCTCATTGGGAGCCCACTTCGTAAAGCTGTCTGATGTTGCCGATAAAGAAGCGGAAGCAATCACCCATAACACGGAGGAAAAAAACGATGCAACCTCCCGTAACATGATGATACAGAGCTTCATTATCCTCATTGTACTCATCGGCTCCAGTCTTTGGATTACAAAGGCAATCACGGCCCCTCTTTACAATACTATGGACGCATGCGCCAAGCTCAGGGACGGAGATTTCCGTGATACAGCTTCAGCGGCAGCAATCACTCGCAGGGATGAGTTTGGTGAACTGTTAAATACTGTAGCATCCATGAGGACTACCATCAACAAGCTCATGCACACAACCAGTGACAGTGCGGAACAGCTTGCCTCAGCGGCAGAGGAACTTACCGCGAGCGCCACACAGTCTGCCCAGGCCTCCGATATGGTGGCCAACTCCGTAACCAACGCCGCGGGCGCAGTCGTTGAACAGCAGCAGCATGTGGGCGACACAATGGGTTCCGTTGACAACACCGTAGTATCCATTGAAAACCTCAACGAGATTGCCCAAAGCGTTTCAAAGGATGCCGCCCTTTCGCAGCAGCATGCGGATTCCGGCGCTTCCGCGGTTGAAACGGCAATAGGAAAGATTATCGGGGTTGAAAAGATTGTCAATCACTCGGCCACCATGGTGGACAAACTGGGCAAAAGCTCTCAGGAAATCGGCCAGATTGTGGAAACCATTTCCTCCATTGCTGAACAGACTAATCTGCTGGCTCTCAATGCCGCCATCGAGGCTGCCCGCGCCGGTGAGCACGGCCGCGGCTTTGCCGTTGTCGCGGATGAGGTCAGGAAGCTGGCTGAAGAGTCTCAGTCTGCAGCCCAGAAGATAACCGGCCTGATCAGCGGTATCCAGTCGGATACATCGGATGCTGTCAGCTCCATGCAGGAGGGCAGCGCCGCCGTCAAGGAGGGTACCCGCTCCGTTGAGGAGCTGCGGGAGACCTTCCAGCAGATTCGCAGCGCGTCCGGCGATGTGGCCAATCGTGTAAACGATATGACCCGCAAGCTTCAGGATGTTTCCTCAGAGGCAGGGAACATCAAGGAGAGATCCAGTCAGATTTCCTCCAACAGCGGCAAGGTTGCCAGCGAAATGGAAACCGTATCCGCCGCTTCCGAAGAGCAGTCCGCATCCTCCAATGAGATTGCGCATGCCAGCAGTTCCCTCGCAAATCTGGCACAGCAGCTTCAAGTTTCCTTGAACAAGTTCAAGTTCTAAACTCATTACCTATTTATAAAATCGGCAGCCGCATGAAATACTCTCATGCGGCTGCCGATTTTCATATTGACTTATGCCCATCACTATCACCATAGATCCAGGCGTGTGCAGTACCAAAATCCAAACTTGGACTTCTCTTCATACAGGGTAAATTCCTTTGAAAGACTTCTGCCGTCTTTCTCTATAAAGAGTTCAAGGGGTACCTCTGCCCTATTGCCCTCAATCCTCGCCTCACCGGCAATTTCAAGGTGGGTGCGGCAGCCTGCCTCATGCATGCTGTCCGCAAGCTTGAATACCCCCTCCATGACAAGGCTGCCAACCTGATCCGATATGAAGAACCTGGCAACGTCCCTCGCGGTCTCATTGCGGGTAATCCCCGGCGCATCGTCCAGCACCAGGTTAACTGCCTTTACCAGCACCTCCGCTGTCTGTTCCGGCCTCCCATAGGATTCAGGCCGTACCGATTCCGTGCCGCATCCCATCACGGCACATAAAAAACACAGGGAAAATATGATTCCGACTACTCTCTTCACAGATAATCGCTCCTAAAACGCCTGAAAGTCATAGAACTATATACAGACAACTCCGATTCCTCGAATACACACTCTCGAATAATCAAGGAACCGGAGCTTTTTTATACACTGACTTACACTATGTCATCCCTTATGTTCCGGCAGAACCTCAAGCCAATATCCATCAGGGTCGACGATAAAATAGATTCCCATGGCCTGATTCTCATAGCATATACACCCCATCTGCTTATGCTTCTCATGGGCAGAATCATAATCCTCTGTGGTAAAAGCAAGGTGGAACTCATTATCCCCAAGATTGTAGGGCTCCTTGCGATCCTTCAGCCAGGTCAGCTCCAGCAGATGATGGCTCTTGTACTGATCACCCAAATAGACAAGCGTGAAAGCTTCATTCTCAATCCGTCGCACTTCCTTGAGCCCCAGTGCTTCCTCATAGAATTCCATGCTGCGCTTCAGGTCAAGCACATTGATGTTGTTATGGGCAAATCTGAACATGATAGCATCTCCTTCTTATCTTCTCCAAGTCAGTCACTTCTTGTTTTTCAAGGCCCTTTCCATCTCCTTGGAGAATTTGTCGTTACGCGCCTCCGCCTCGGCTGCTTCCTTTTTGTATTTCTCCTTTTCCGCCGGAGTCAATTCAGCGGCAATGGAATCAGTATCAACAATCACCGAGGCACAAAGTGAACGCCCCACATCTATACCGGCCTGTCGTACAGCAGGATCTGTCTTGATCAAGCTGATACTATCTTCATCATCAAACTGCTTTAACTTAAACAACAAGTTTTCCATATTATCGATTACGTACTTGTCCTGTTCCTCGGTGGACATTTTGACATACTGCTTCATCTCTGGCTCAAGTTTTTCCATTACATTGTTAGACAACTTGACTATTCCGTAGGTGAACACCCCAAGACCTACAACACCGACAGCCACAATGCCGATAACTACCTTCTTCCATGTTTTCATGGGAATCCTCCTTATGCGATTATGTCAGTGACTTCGGCAATCACCAGATAATGGGCAGGATTTTCCTCTCCATTGTAGAACTGCAAAGCCAATTCCGGGAAACTGTCCTTATCCAATTGCTGCATGAACAGCTTGCGGCATACAATGGTCTCTTTCGCCTCATCATAGGTGACTCCAGCCGACAATGCCTTTGGCATCAACCCGGCCTCCTTTGCCTTGTCAATATCACGTCCGGACTTGGAGCCAAACACGCCTAAGGCCTTTTTATACTTATCATCATAGAAGGAAACCGTGATTTCATCGTGGCGGCCCATAAACTCGTAGGTATAGCGTACGGGTCTCACCACCAGAAACACCACAGGCTTGTTCCACATGGTACCCATACCGCCCCAGCTAATGGTCATGCTATTGAAGTCTCCCTCAACACCGGCAGTCAAGAGCGCCCATTCCTTATCGAACTTGGTAAAGGGATGTGTTTGGAAATCCTGTATATCCATTAAATTGCTCCTCTCTCAAAATTCAATCCCACACATATTGCCACATCTGCTGACATGGTACTGCCTTATCACTCCAGATAATCAGACAGCACAAAGCCCAGCTGATCATTTCTCATATTATCTCTATAGGCCACACAGTAAAAACCGTTACCCTCATCTCTGACAAAGCGCACCCTTTCCCCTAAAGGCACCTGCATTATAGCCGCGGCATCAACCGACGGTGCCTCCCTCAAACTGATACTTTCGTTGCAGTTAACAACCGTGTACATGGTCCAGGATGAAGTCAGATATTCATATAACGCGTAGCCTGTCTGTCCGCCATAAGATACATGGGCAAATACCATTTCTTTGTAACAAGGATCACCATCGTCAAGAACGGTTACCTTCGCGCCTAGAGGAATACTTGCCAGAGCCGGAGAATCCATCGATGCGCTGGAACGAAGACTGATCCATTCGTCACAGTTCACGACATACATGCCGCCCTCCGTGTTCGTCCCTGTAATATAAGCCGAAACCTGTACCGGTGCCACCGCAAGGCACAACGCCAACGCGCTTCCAAGAATTAATTTTTTCATAACTACCACTCCATATGCACTTTGCAATATACTTCAATTACCTGTTGACGAGCTTCGTCAGCGAATAAAGTTCGTCACAATACTTTCTTCCTTTTGGGGCAGACCGTATTTCTCCTTGCCGAGGGCAATGCTCTTCATCAGGAACGTCATATTCCTCGCAAGGGTTCTCATGGTCTGGAGGCCCTCCTCATCCTGAACAGCCTCCCCCGGCATGAGCCCATGGAGATTGTTCCAATACTGGCTGGACGCGACGGGCATCCCCGAAATCGTAAAGTACTTGTTCAACTCATCAAAGGTAGCTGTAGTTCCGCCGCGGCGTGCCACCGCCACGCTGGCTCCCACCTTCATGGTCTTATCGAAGCCGGTGCTGAAGAACAGCCTGTCCAAATACGCCACCAGCGTGGCATTTGCCGAAGCGTAGTAAACCGGCGTGCCAAGTACCAATCCGTCACTTTCCTCGAAAAGCTTTGCCGTAGCATTGACCGCATCATCAAAGACGCATTTCCCCTTCTGGTAGCAGCCGCCACAGCCCATACACCCACGAATAGCCTGATTACCTATATGAACCAGCTCCGTCTCGACTCCCTCTTCCGCAAATACCTTGCACATCTCATCCAATGCCAGAGCCGTGTTTCCCTTCGCGTGAGGTGAACCATTAACCAGCATGACCTTCATATCCATCGCTCCTTTGATATCCATAAAAACGCACTCTCTACTATTCTACACAGGTATTCAATCTTCCTTCATTTGAACGGCAATCCAACACATAAACCTACACTTTGCCCTTCGTCCAACCAATTATAGGTGATCCCACGCATACAAAGAATCAACCACATAAGGTATGGCAGACACAAAGGTTTTCGTCTTGCTCACATTTCCTATTATTTTATCATGTTTTCACTCAATATAACACCCACACCCTATAATCGTCGCGTTCGTTTCATAAATAGGAATCTATGTTACGGAGTGACACGAAGTAAAAGCCTTCCCCTTGAGGGGAAGGGAGACCGCGTTAGCGGTGGATGAGGTGTCAGGTGAATCATGCGTGCGACCACCTCATCCGCCCCTTTGGGGCACCTTCCCCTCAAGGGGAAGGCAAATTTTCCATCATCTACAAGTTTATGAAACGGGCGTGCATAATCGTAAAATGCCGTTGACAAGGAAAGTGACTTGTCAACGGCTAAATACACATCAAAAATATGACAAGGTTACGGATTAGCCACGCTCTCGCACATCTTCCTCAATTCTTGCTTTCCATGCTGCCGAAAGCGGCGCGGAACCGAATCTTACTTGGTGGATGGCTTCTGTCATAACCTGGAAATTCAGCTCTGTTCCCTTCTCATCGCACTGATAGGTTACTGCACGATCTGCGTGTATACCTATATTGCCCGCGGCTTCTATCGCATCGATGTTCGCGCCAAGAAACAGGAACTCCCACCCGTATTTCCCCTTCTGACGCTCCACCATCTTCTTAACCTTTGCATAGGTGTAGCGCCGGCTTGCGTTCTCCATCCCATCTGTAGTGATGATGAACATGGTCTTTTCCGGCCTGTCCTCATCCCGGGCATACTTATGGATATTGCCTATGTGGTGAATGGCACCTCCTACCGCATCCAGCAGCGCCGTACAGCCTCGAACGAAATAGGTATCCTCCGTAAGCTCCTCCACATTTTCCATCGGCACCCGATCATGGATAACGTCACAAGTATCATCAAACAACACCGTGGAGACAACAGCCTCCCCCTTTTCCTTCCGTTGCTTCCTGATGAGGGAGTTGAAGCC
>DOYB01000092.1 GCA_003518745.1 Selenomonas sp.
CCGCATAAAGAACAATATCTCCATACTGGGTAGTCAACTGCGTATCTTCGCTGGGAATACTTTGACCGATAGAGCCCACCTGCTCAAACCCGCCATACGGTGACATTTTGATGGTCAACGGCAAAAGTTTCTGCAACGCCGCCGTGGAAGCATTCTGTTCCCAGGTAACGGGGACAACCGCATTATCAATGATGAGTTTCATCGCCTGCTCCTTCTTTGGTTCTGCCACGGATTTGTTTTCCTGTGGTGCTGCGACCTGCGCCCTGCTGCTTGTATCTGCATTAGTCTCCTGCGCACCCGTACAGCCGGATAGCAGTAGCACCGACAGCATGGCCACACTTATGATTTTCCGGTTTAGCATTGCCATCCCTCCATACACATATTTCTATTATACTTTAACACTTGAAGTGCACTCCAAGTCAAGTTCTGTAAAAACGCCCTGCAAAATCTTACCATTCGCAGGGCGGCAGCTTAGTATTACTTCAGATTCTTATCAAAGAAGGCAAACAACTTGCCAAAACCATCTTTTACCCTCTTGCTTGATTTCATTATAGCGATTCTGTTTCACCATTACCAATACTTATAAAAAATATATTGCTATACTTGATAGGCATAAAAATCAACTCCTCAAGACTCAGACTGAACCATCAGCGACATATGCACCTGTTTGCAGTATACCCTTGAATGAACTTCAATTCCAATAACTTCATAGCATGACTTTTTCCTTATAGCTCAGCAGTAAATGTGCCAATCCATTTTGCCGTTTCCAAATCCTGCGGATCATGAATCGTACTCTTACCGGTATCCAGCATTGCTATTTTTTCTATATCCTCTGCGGTAAGTTCAAAATCAAACACATCTATATTTTGTTTCATACGTTCTTTTTTCACCGATTTCGGGATTACGATTATATCTCGCTGGAGCAGCCATCTCAGCATGACCTGTCCTGTGGATTTTCCGTATTTCTCACCAATCTCTTTCAAAACAGGCACATTGAACACATCATTGTTACCTTCTGCAAAAGGAGCCCATGCCTCATGCACGATGCCTTCCTTCTTCAGGAAAGCCTCTTCCTCCTTGCGCTGGAACCAAATATTTGTTTCAATCTGATTGACCATAGGCTTGATTTCGTTGTGAAGGAACAAGTCAAGGAGCCGCTCACTCGGAAAACTGGTCACACCGATTGCCTTTATGAGACCTTCCCTATAAAGGTCCTCCATTGCCCTCCAAGAACCATAATAGTCACCATAAGGCTTGTGGATGAGATACATATCCAGATAGTCCAGCCCCAGCTTTTTCAAACTCCTGTCAAAGGCCCTTTTCGTACTATCATAGCCGTGATCTTGCACCCACAGCTTTGTGGTGATAAAGAGTTCTTCCCTCTTTACCCCACTTGCAGCAACAGCTCTTCCTACTGCTTCCTCATTCAAATACGTTGCCGCCGTGTCAATACTGCGATAGCCAACCTCGATTGCGTCCAAAACAGCCCGCTCACAAACGTTCTGATCATCTATCTGAAATACACCGAATCCGACCATTGGCATTTTTATTCCGTTGGCAAGTGTCTTATATTCCATGAAAAATTCCCCCTTACACTGTGCAAATCCAATCAATATTGTTATCGTGATTCCTCAAATGGCAAATGCATAGTCGCATACTTTTCCTCTGTGGCATTGTCCGGTTCATAGTATTTCTTTTTGCCGTCCAGTTCCGCAATTTCCGACATTTCCTCAACGGTCAGCCTAAAGTCAAAAATATTAAGATTGTCCCGAATATGGTCGGGATTCTTAGAACCAGGAATGGTGATGAACCCCATCTGCGTATGCCAGCGGAGGATGATTTGTGCCGGACTCTTACGATATTTTTCGGAAAGTCTCGCAAAAATTGGTTCTTTTATCAATTCCGCATCTCCATGTCCCAATGGATACCACCCCATGAGACGTGTACCATATTCCGCCATACGTTCCATAACTTCTCGCTCTGTACAATAGGGATGCGCTTCCAACTGAATAACATGAGGCTTTACTTTGGCTGCTGCCAGAAGTCGCTCCAATTTATCGCCGTGCATATTGGAAATGCCCAAAGAGCGTGCCACGCCATCCCTGTATGCCTGCTCCAGTTTTCGGTAGCCGGCCACGAAATTACCAGACGGTTGATGAATAAAGAGCAGATCCACATATTCAAGCCCCAGCCGTGCCAATGTATCGCTTACAGCCTCTTCCTTTTCGTAAAGAGTCGCCCATATTTTTGTAGACACGAAAATCTCTTCCCGTCTCACGATGCCTTCCTTTATCGCCCTCGAGATTGCCTTGCCCACTGCCTCCTCGTTCAGATAAGCATTCGCCGTGTCAATCAGTCGATAGCCGCCCTTCAAGGCCATGTACACAGAACGCTCTGTGTCCTCCGAACTAATCATGAAAGTTCCCAGTCCAAGGATAGGCACTTTCACTTGATTGTATAAGATCACATTTTCCATAGTGAATACTCCTTTCCGTGATTTTCCTACGCTTAATTTTTCTTTACACCAGTAGTTTACAGCTTTTAAGAAATATTGTACAATGCCAATAATGAAATCTGCTATATCCGGATTGAATAGTGAAGCAGGAGAGAAAACCATGATTGATATTTATTTGTTGGAGCAACTCTCGGCGTTTGCCGAATGCGGCACGC
>DOYB01000128.1 GCA_003518745.1 Selenomonas sp.
GTCATCTCCACCAGCACTGCCAGTTCCTGTTGCAGACTGGCTTTCTCCTGCTCCAAGTCCGTGGTGTCGCAGAGGGTCTGCCGGACAAGCCGGGCATTGGCGGCAATCTCCTCCGACGCGCAGGATGCGCCAGCCCGCTCCGTCACCAGCCGATTGAATGCCGTGACAAACGCCGCCTTGATTTCCTCCTCGGTCACATGAGGCGTTTGGCATTTCTTGCCGTCATATTTGTTGTTGCAACGGTAGATGACCCGTCTGTACTTATCCGTGGAGTACCAAACCTTGGCTCCAAAGTAACCGCCGCACTCGCCACACTTGATTTTGCCGGAGAAGATGCTCACGCCGCTGTATCTCCTGCCCTCCTTCGTTCGCCGCTCCATCTCCCTCTGCACCATTTCGAACACCGCAGGTTCAATGATAGCAGGGTGGCTCTGCTCCACGAAGTAGCTAGGGACTTGTCCGCAGTTCTTCACGGCTTTCTTGGTGAGGAAGTCCGGCGTGAATGTCTTTTGAATCCTCGCGCAGCCCGTGTATTTCTCGTTGGCGAGGACTCCCTTGATGGTGGCGGCGTTCCATTTCTCCTGCCCCGTCACGGTAAGTATGCCTCGACTGGTCAGTTCCTTAGCAATCCGGCAAGCCGTCATTCCCTCGATGAACAGCCCGAAGATGAGCCGCACAGTCTTGGCATGCTCCTCGTTGATGGCGAGATTACCGTCCTCCCCCTTGTCATAGCCGAGAAAACGGGAATAGCCTACGGAGAATTTCCCGTCCTGAAACTTTTTTCTCAGCCTCCAAGTGACATTCTCCGAAATGGAGCGGGCTTCTTCTTGACTTAGGCTCGAGAGGATGGTCAAGAGGATTTCCCATTTATACATGGCTATGAAAAGCAAAACGCCTATGAGCCAATCATGACCCATAGGCGTTCACATATATCTCTGCTTACTTCAGGGCATTAACAACCTTTTTCATTGTTTCAGCCACATTCTCTTTGGTAAATCCGAACTTCTTGAAGAGGATGCCTGCCGGCGCGGAGGCTCCGAAGCCTGTCATGGTGACGGTGGCGCCATCCAGTCCTACATACTTGCCCCAGCCGAAATCCGATGCGGCCTCGACAGCCACACGGGCGCGGACCTTCTTGGGGAGGACGCTTTCCTGATAGGCCGCGTCCTGCTGCGCGAAGAGATCCATACAGGGTACGGAAACAACACGGACGTTGATGCCTTCCTTAGCAAGCTCCTCCTGTGCCTCAATGGCAAGGCTGACCTCGGAACCGGATGCCATCAAAATGCCATCCATATTGCCCTTTGCCTCGGATACCACATAGGCGCCCTTCAAAGCGTCCTTGCTTGAGCCTGCCAGCTGAGGCAGATTCTGACGTGTGAGGACAAGTGCCGTCGGGGTTTTATCACTGGTAACAGCCAGGTACCAGCCTGCTGCCGTTTCCGTAGCGTCAGCAGGACGGAACACATTCATATTGGGCTGCGCCCGGAGCATGGCAAGCTGCTCAATAGGCTCATGGGTGGGGCCGTCTTCACCAACGCCGATGCTGTCATGGGTCAGCACATAGGTGACAGGAATCCCCATGAGGGATGCCAAACGTGCCATTGGTTTCACATAGTCACTGAAGACAAAGAAGGTTCCCACATAGGTGCGAAGGCCGCCATGGAGGGTAATACCATTGGCGATTGCAGCCATGGAAAGCTCACGGACACCAAAGTGGATATTACGTCCAGTGTAATCCTCCTTGCTGAAATCTCCGGCGCCCTTCATATCCGTTTTGTTGGATGGAGCAAGATCGGCACTGCCGCCGAAGAGCTGCGGCATAAGATCCTTCAAGCGGTTGATCATTGTGCCTGAGAGGGCGCGTGTTGCCTGAGGCTTGTCCTCATATGCCCAGAAGTCCTTGTTATTGAGAAGTGCTTGCGCATCAACGGGAGCATGATATTCATCCCACTGCTTGCGGGCATCAGGGAACTTCGCGCTGTAATCCGCGAAGAGCTTGTTCCAGCCTTCCTCAGCGGAAGCAGCCTGACGGGAAACTTCCTCATAATGCTTGTACACTTCATCGGGGATGTAGAAGCTCTCCTCCGGTTTGGGCCATCCGAGGTTCTCCTTGAGAGCCTTGACGTTATCCATGCCAAGAGGCTCACCATGAGCACTGGACTTGCCCTGTTTTGCGGGACAGCCGTAGCCGATTTCGGTGTGTACCGTAATGAAGGAGGGATGTTCCTTGTCAGCCTTCGCCTCTTCGATTGCCTTGCCGATGGCCTCAAGGTCGTTGCCGTCAGCCACATCCAGTGTCTGGAAGCCGAAAGCCTTCATGCGTTCCTGTACATTTTCCCTGAAGGCTATGTCCGTGCTGCCTTCGATGGAGATACGATTGCTGTCATAGAGTACGATAAGCTTGGAAAGTCCCAATGTTCCGGCAAGGGAGAAGGCTTCAGAGGAAATGCCCTCCATCATGCAACCGTCACCGCCAAGAACGAAGGTGTAGTGATCGACGATTGGGAAATCCGGACGGTTGAATATGGCGGCCAAATGAGCCTCTGCCATAGCCATACCTACAGCCATACCCATACCGGCTCCGAGAGGTCCCGTGGTTGCCTCAACTCCGACAGTATGCCCGTATTCAGGATGTCCGGGAGTGAGAGAACCATCCTGCCTGAACTGCTTCATATCCTCCAAGGTCAGTCCATATCCGAACAAATGGAGCAATGAATAGAGCAGGGTTGAGCCATGCCCGCCGGAGAGAATAAACCTGTCACGATTCGCCCACTTCGGATTTTTTGCGTTATGCTTCATGTGCCTTGCCCACAGCTCATAAGCCATGGCCGCACTTCCAAGGGGAAGCCCCGGATGCCCCGAGTTAGCCTTCTGCACGGCATCAGCCGCAAGTACACGAATAGCATTCACGCAAGTTTTGTCAATATTTTCCAAAAATATCTCCTCCTCTCATTTCCACTATGATAACACAAAAGGGTGGTGATTGTCTACGCATACACCGCTCTTGGCGCGACTGAACCCTATTTATTCATTCCCATCAGGGCTATAACGGATATCTATCCTCCCAACGTGATATCGGCAATGTTGAAGAAGTATCCCGTGGCAAATTATGCCTGCAGGAAATAGGCGATATATCGCAAAATAAGTCTAAATGATACTATATAATAGCCTTTAAATGTGATATGATGACAATGTGTTTGTTGAATGTTTGCCGTAAAAGCATGAGATAGGAGATCCGGTTATGGAACAGTTTTCTTACATGTTGGACGAAAAAACAAACCTGCAGTCGTGTGTAAATGATTTCCAGCAAAAGTGCCCAAAGAGCTATGCATCTTTGCTGGTAACGATTTTTCCGCATGGAAACGATAAGGAAAAAATCCAGGATGCCGTTAAAACCGTAGCAGAGGCTCTGCCCGACGCGACAATAGTAGGCTCTACGAATTCCGGTGGAATCGCGCTTGGGGAACTGACCGTTGAATATGCTGTCATCACCTTCATGGTTTTCAAAGATACGAATCTCAAGGTAATTACATACGATGGCAAAAAAATCGCAAATGAGAATGCCAGTCAGCAATTCCTTGATGAATGCGGTCAAATGGAGGATCTTGTGGGCATAGAGCTCATTGCCGTGCCACGATATTTCGACGCGCACAGCTTCTTTGAAGATTTGAATGAGCTTCCTGAGGAAATAGCCTTCTTTGGGGGAAATGCGGATACCTTTGACATGAGCGTCCCAAGCTATCTTTTTACGCGTGATGAAATCCTTGGGTCAGGTATACTGGCAGTCTGCTTCTGCAGCAAGACACTCAGGATTCATGTGGATTCCGTATTTGGATGGAAACCGTTAGGGACATCCATGAAAATCACATCCACAGACGGCAAAAAAGTCATACGTGAGCTGGATGGCAAGCCTGCTTTTTCCGTCTACGAGAAATACCTCCAGATTGTCCCGGGAGAGCATTTTCACCAGGACACGTTGGAATTCCCACTGGTACTTGAACGGGATGGCGACACGCTTGCCAGACTTCCCGACAGCTGCCGGGACGACGGCGCTCTGGTACTGAACGCGGACTGCAAGCAAGATGAGACGGTACGGCTGGCCTATGGTGATTTCAACGAAATCCTGCATAGCACTCAGG
>DOYB01000056.1 GCA_003518745.1 Selenomonas sp.
GAATTTTCTTTTCCTTTGACAGGCATCGAACCCTTTCCAGAAACTCCTCCTCCGATACGCCAACCCTGGCAGCCAATTCTTTGTAAGGTTCCTCAACCAATGGAAAATCATCCTGTAATGCACGAATTATCTTCTTATCCAGTTGACTAATCTCACACTCCATGTATTTGCACCTCATAAAAGCTTGAACTGCACATTTATCTTGTACTTTTTGTTGGCTTTAAGGTTAATCATATCGTCAACCCCCGGGAGACTTCGTATCTCAGAAAGAATATGCTTCTCACGCTCCGGGTCAGGTGTTAACAGGGTAAACCAAAGATTGTATTTCCCTTCACGTTCATAGTTGTGGGTTGCTCCCGGATAACGATTGATAGCCTCCGCAACAGGTGTCATGCAATCAGGGGCCACCTGCAGCGCCACCAGCGTTCCATGATACCCCAGACGATTGGAATCAAAAAATGTACCGATTCGTCTGAGATAACCTGCTGCCTTCAGCTCTCGAACCCTGGACAGGACAGTTTCCTCATCGGAGTCCAACTGCTTCGCAAGTGCCGCGAAGGGATGACTGCAAATAGGCAAACTTCCCTGCAGCAGATTCAGCAGGGCTTTGTCAAATACAGAAAGCTCCGTCATCTAATATCTCTCCCTCTGCTCGGCAAACCCATACGCAAAGCTTACTGAGCATAATTTACAGAATTTTCCCCGTCTATATTCTAACAGAGTGAATAATGGTAGTCAAGGAAATCTGAACGCTGTTCACATTTTTTCTGAATGCGATTCATATTTGATAAGCATTATTGTTAACCAAATCACAAAGATATGTTGACGTCATATAAAAAAGTACATATAATTTTGGTGTATGTAAGGATATTTATGTCAAAGTGAGATGATTATTTTGGATTTGGCGAATAGTGGAAACGGAACCTCAATGTCTGTCAGGCTTATGACAAAGATGGCTATCTGCGCGGCCTTTTGCTGTGTCACGGCTTGGTTGTCTTTTCCCCTGCCCTTTACTCCCGGCATGGTCACTGCTCTTACCTTGGCCATGAGTGTAACGGCTTATGTTTTGACACCTAAACAGACTTTTATCGTAATACTTGTCTACCTTTTGCTTGGAGCCGCAGGACTGCCGGTATTCCCTGTAGGAACCGGCGGCATTGGAAAATTGATTGGACCAACGGGAGGCTTTTATATCAGCTGGCTGCTTGCCTATCCCCTTCTGAGCGCTCTAAAAGGAAATACGGTGAATTTTAAGCGTTATGCCGTAGTAAATATTTTTGTGTGCTCACCACTGATTTATATGGGTGGATTGCTCTCTATGATGCTTGTTATGGAGGTGGGACTGCAGGAGGCATTCCTCATGGCGGTGCTGCCATTTATCCCCGGAGACGTAATGAAAGCATTGATGTCCGCGTTTTTGGGAGTTCGAATAAATAAGCATAATTTTGATTGACTTTCATGTATTCATTTGGGAATAAGAAAGCCGCAAGTTTCCTTTTACAGAGCTTGCGGCTTTTAACGCTGTTGGATTTATTCAAACTCTATGGTAGCCGGAGGCTTTCCGGTGCAGTCATAGAGCACTCTGTTGACTCCTTTGACCTCATTTACGATGCGGCTTGCGGTGTTTTGCAGCACATCCCAGGGAAGTCTCGCGCTTTCGGCGGTCATAAAATCAGAGGTCATGACAGCCCGCAGCGCAATGGCATAGTCATAGGTACGCCCATCCCCCATTACCCCTACGGAACGCATATTTGTCAGCGCGGCGAAATATTGCCCGAGGCTTTCGGCAACACCAGCCTTTGCTACTTCCTCACGGTAGATGGCGTCGGCCTCTTGTACTATGTGTACCTTTTCAGCGGTCACTTCGCCTATAATACGAATACCAAGCCCGGGACCTGGGAAGGGCTGGCGGTTTACCAGTTCGTCGGGAATCCCAAGCTGCCTCCCGGCTTCACGAACCTCGTCCTTGAAAAGCAGTCGAAGGGGCTCAACTATTTCACGGAAATCAACATGATCCGGCAGCCCGCCCACATTGTGGTGAGACTTTATAACAGCGGATTTCCCAAGACCGCTTTCGATTACATCGGGATATATGGTACCCTGAACCAGATAGTCAACCTTGCCGATTTTCTTTGCCTCTTCCTCAAAGACTCGAATGAATTCTTCACCAATTATCTTTCGCTTTTGCTCAGGCTCTGTTACGCCCTTTAGGCGGCTGTAAAACCTATCCTGGGCATTTACACGAATAAAGTTCACGTCATAGGCTCCCTTTGAGCCGAAGACGGCCTCTACCTGATCCCCTTCATCCTTCCTCAACAGACCGTGATCCACGAAAACACAGGTAAGCTGCTTGCCTATGGCTTTGGAGAGAAGTACCGCGGCAACAGATGAATCAACGCCTCCTGATAGTGCGCAAAGCGCCTTTCCATCACCGATTCGTGTCTTCAGCTCATTGACCGTGGTTTGGACAAAGGAATCCATACGCCAGGTACCTTCGCACCCGCACACATTATATACGAAATTGCTGAGCATGGTCTTACCTTCAGCCGTATGGAGGACCTCCGGGTGGAACTGTACCGCGTAAAGCTTCTGCTCATCATTTTCCATGGCAGCCACGGGACAATTCACCGTGTCTGCCGAAATGGCAAAACCGGAGGGCACCTCCTTGATGTAATCTGTATGGCTCATCCAGCATATAGTTTTAGCCGAAACATCTTTAAAGAGCTTTGAACTGCTGTTGGTAATCCGGACCTCTGTCTTTCCATATTCGCTTACAGGGGCGGTATCCACCTTGCCTCCAAGCACATGAGCCATGGTCTGTGCTCCGTAGCAGATTCCAAGAACGGGTATCCCCATCTCGAAAAGCTCATGGCCGCAAAGAGCGGCATCCTCTCCGAAAACGCTGTTGGGGCCGCCTGTTAGTATGATACCCTTTGGGGCCAATTCACGAATGCTTGCCAAATCCATAGTATATGGTTTTACCTCGCAGTAAACGTGATTTTCACGGACACGTCGGGCAATAAGCTGATTATACTGTCCCCCGAAATCCAGTACCAATATCCACTCATTCGCAACCTTTTTCACAACAGTACCCTCCCTGACATTCATTTAATGGCTTTGCGCTTCATTACATAGTTCCAAACAGTCACAACTGCTGTTGCCACCAGCTTTGCGTACATGTAATACATGCCAAGAATATCCACCAGCAGCCACATACATAATTGGTTTATTGCCAGTCCCGCAATACTTGAACCGATAAAAATCGTAGCCTGTTTCTTAGTCTGCTTCTTAGCTCCATGAAATACATAGACTACACAGAGCCAATAATTAATCAGCACCGTTGTCGTAAATGAAATACCTGAGGAATACAGGTAGTTTATACCGCCATATTCCGTCAGCACGTAAAGCAGACCATAATCCAATAGAAAACAGCTGCCCCCAACCAGGCAAAAGCGGACAATTTCCATGAACCGTTCACTTTTCATGCATCATACCCCTTTACGCATTACAGACTGCGAAAGCTAACTGCTTCAATTCCCCTTGTTTTCATCGTTTTCAGCACTCGGGCAGATGTGACTGCCCTAAGCTCCGCCTCGAAATCATGCTCCCATCGGCATTCACTCTGAAGAACAGCATTGTCTGTTCCGGGGTGGAGCATTATCTCTGTGATTCCCTTTCCAATGTGCTCGAACAGGCGGAACAGATATTTCTCAGTTACGGCTTCACCGGCCACTATTCCGGCAAAGTGATCAGGCATAGCAAAGCCCTTCCTTTTTGCCATTTGTGCCCCAATTCTGGCCAAAGAACTCAATCCCACACGTCCTAAAATATGTCCTCTGAAAAGGTCTTCAGCCAAACGTCCCCTTGAAAATCTTAGTCTTTTGATATTTGCAACTGAAGCCAGCTTTAAAACGATGCCCAGTATACCTGGCAGATGGTGCAGATGCTGATGGCTGTCCAAATGTGTCAGTTCTAGGCCTGTACCCTGCACCTTGGCTATCTGAGCTGCCAGCTCAGACCGTATTTCTTCCAGCCTTATCTTACCTGTTGCATAGCGCTTCATGAAGGCTCCATAGTCGTCATAGAAAGCGCCATTTTCCGCTACAAGCGACGGAATTTCCCCGGGTGGCAGAATCGGAAACCCGTTAACCAACGTAAGATGTATCCCCACTCCCAAATCAGGATTCCGCTTGGCGACCTCAACCCCATGATTGAAGGCCTTTCCTCCGGGCATAATGGTGGCAGAGCGGAGACATCCCTCGTGAAGAGCCTTTTCAACGGCTTCATTTATTTTTTCATGGCGACCAAAATCATCTGCATTTACGATGATTCTCATTCTTTTCACTCCAATGGGAAGATTTCATAAAACTGACCGCACGGAAAAGGAAACTCCATGCGGTCAATTATAGTAATCGACTTTGTATTTGCCTAAGGAAACGCTGATTAAGTGAAGTCGTCCGGATTGGCATAAATAGCGCGTTCCTATATCCACCGATATTATAACCCAATTAACGCCTAAAATCCAGCCCTATATGTGTATTACGCTACTGTCGGGTTGCTTTCGTAAGACACTCTGGCATCTGCATAATTAGGCATAATGGTCTGCATAACTCTATTCCGGCTCAGGGAAGTATGCCACATCAAGGGGCATTTTTCGTTTCAGTTCATAGGAAATCCCATGTTCATCAAGCTGCTCAAAAAGGGCGCCTAAGATGCGCTCATCCGCGAATTTTTGGAGAATGGAAAGGCCTATATGTCCATTTACTGCCGTAACCCCAGCAAAAAAGTCATTTGCTTCTGGGGCATGGATCCAAAATTCTTCGATACAGTCGCCAATCTCAGAGTATTTCCACCTGCCCACATAGCTTACCATGCAGGTCTGGCTGCGTCCTGAGCCTTGCAGTATACCGGCAAATATAGATTTTTTCTCCTCGATTGAGGGAGCAGTTTCCAGTATATGCTTGGTATATGAAGCCATTGCAGTCATCTGTGGACGCAAAATATCCTCTTCACAAGCCAGAAAGGTTCTGCCACGATATATTGTGGCCTGAGCTGACAAAGGCAGGCTCTTCAG
>DOYB01000134.1 GCA_003518745.1 Selenomonas sp.
GCCTGAAATGCCGGAAAGGGAGGATCTTGAGCGCATTATAGAGGCAGGTCTTTATGCTCCTAGCGCGAGAGGCAGGCAGGCGGCTATTGTAGTTGCCGTAACAAATAAGGAGCTGAGGGATAAGTTTGCCGCGATAAACTGCAAGATTGGGGGCTGGGATCCGTCATTTGACCCGTTTTATGGCGCTCCTGCCATTCTCGTAGTTTTGGCGGAAAAAGCCTGGGCTAACCGCGTATACGACGGAAGCCTTGTGATGGGGAATATGCTGCTGGCTGCCCATTCTCTTGGATTGGGTGGCATTTGGATCCACAGGGCGAAGGAAGAATTTGAGATGGCGGAGTACAAGGCACTGTTGAAGGAACTGGGCGTAGAAGGCGAATGGGAAGGCATAGGTCACTGCGCGGTTGGATACATTGACGGTGAGAATCCGGATCCTGCGGAACGCAAGGCAGGAAGAGTGTTCTGGGCAGAGTGATGCGTGGCCGGTGAGCGTGGCCGCAGCTTATGGAGGCGAGTATATGAGGCTTTTTGTCGCAATCCAATTTGATGATGTACTGCTGGATGCCCTTGAAAATTTTCAGGATGAGCTGAAAAGGGAAGGACTGCAGGGGAAATACACCCCAAGGGAGAATCTGCACCTGACAATGGCCTTCATTGGTGAGTACGGAAATCCGGATATCGTAATGGATGCCATAGATTCTACTAGATTGGAAACGTTTACCTTAAAGCTCGAAGGGGCTGGAAGCTTCGGAGATCTTTATTGGGCAGGAATCAGTAGGAACCCGGTGCTGGAGTCAAATTCGAAAAAGCTGCGTCACGCCCTGGCAAAAAACAACATTCCCTTTGATAGAAAACGTTTTTCTCCACATATTACGCTGGTCAGAAAAGCTGTATTCCAAGGAAAGACAGCCCTGCCCGTCATAAACTCCCCCGTAGGAGAGATGAAGGTGGGAAGCATTTCTCTAATGCGCTCTGAGCGTGGAAAGCATGGGATGATATACACGGAATTGGGGAGGAACTGTTTCACGTGAAACACCGTAAGAATGATAAAAAATTTTCATAGGGGACGAAGTATTGTGTTTCAGGAAAAAGTCGCTATCCTTGGAAATGAAGGTGAGTATACCATTTTTTCCTATCAAGGAGAAAAAATTCGCTTCCGCACATCGAGCCATTTAGAACGCTACACAAAAATTATAGAATGGGACAATGGTTATCTTGTCGTAATGGCTAAATATGACAATAATGTAATGGAGGAAGAAGAATATATCGACCTGATACCGATTTTGAAAAATCTGTACATAGATGAGAAGCAGTTTTTGCAGGGAATTGAGGAGGTAAGGATTGCATGACAGACATAGAAAAAATAGCGGAGCAGGCAGATATGATTGTCAACGGTTATGCCTTCACAAAGCATGAAGACAAAATCCGTGTACTGTATTTGTCGAAACCTTTTCATGCAGTTATGCTATCGATAGATGGTGAAGTTTTAGAGACGAATATGAATGATATAGAGTTGAATATCGTCAAAAAATATTATGAACGCAATCGAAAATATATGGAGGATAAAGAGTATGCCTAAATATTATGCGTTCAAAATATGCGGTTACTACCTCTACTTTACGTCTCATTGTATTATCGAAGCCATGCATGTCCATGCCAGTGATAAGAAATTGACAGAATCCGGCTCAGCAAAATTTTTTGTCAAAGGAAATGGCGTTTCCCGACTATATTAAGTTTAAGTAATCTCTAAAGTTCATGTGAATGATCGCTATTGTTTCTGGTATTCATCAGATTCGATGGCGATTTTTGATTATGTCAATTTTTGTTTAGATGTTTGTCCTATAAAGACGACAACCTATAAGAGCAAGGAATCCTATGGAAATGCGAGGATATGCAGGGCTGATTTTTTTGCAACCCGCCGTTTTCTTTCGTCCGTTGCTCGTCAGAGGAACGGGAGAAGGTGGAAAGCGATTTCTTTCGGCTGGCAGCAGTCAGGGGACAGGAGGAATGCGAAGCATGGGGGAATGTCCCCTGTCTGCTGCCGAGAGGTTGTGTGGGGGCGACGCTCCGAAGGAGGGTCGCAGGGGACGTGACGAGGGACGAGAGGCGGGAGTCTGTGCCGGTCAGACGTGATGCCGAAGGAGGAAGGTGCATAGCCACGCGGGAACAGGCGACGAAGGAGCCGCCGCGTGGCCATGCGACTGACGACGTAGGCAGGAGGGGCTGACTGGCACAGTCTCCCGCCGTCCCGCTTCAGGGCAGGACGTTTCGGGCGACGCGGACAGGAAACCGTGAAGAGGAATGTCGCTGTACGGAGTGGAAAGCCACAGCACAGGCAAGGGACTGGACGAGGAACGACGGTCAGCCCCCTGCCTGTGCTGCGGCTTGGAATGGAGGGGATCGGAAGTGACGGAAAGCGGTTTCCTGTCCGTGTCGCAGGATGTGAACGGCGATGCCTTACGGCTGGCAGGAGTCATGGCGAACGGGAGGGAACGGCGGGAGGAAGCGGCGGACGGCTCGCCCTGTCTCCTGTCCAGACGATTTCCCCATTCGCCCTCCAAGGATGGAGGGCGTGGTGCGCGGGCTGGATTGTGAGCAGGATGCGAGTGCATGACTTCCGATAATGATAGCGGACGATATCGGAAGTCATGCCGCACACTTTTCCTCCGCGCAGATGCTTCCATCTGTATCTTGTTGATTCTATACGTCCGACAGATCCGGTTCTATTCTGCCAGAATGATTATTCCGCATTAGTTCCTAACATTTCAAGAAAAATCTCTGTGACCTTAATGGAAATTTTTCTGGAGATATTTTTATGAAAATTAACTAAATAGGGTTTACAAAGATAACTTATGGTGATATAATTATTCTCGTTAGGAGGTTATTTGGATGAGGAGGGAATTGGCATGGTAACGGCATTCGGTAAGTTTTGTCGGAAACTGCGGATTGATCGTGGCCAAATTATGTTGAACATGGCGGAATCGTTGCAGGTGTCTCCGGCATTTTTGTCAGCTGTAGAAAATGGCAAAAAAAATATCCCCGCACACTGGGGACAAAAAATTATTGAACTGTATAGGTTGTCAGAAGAGAAATCACAAGAACTTTTAAGTGCAATCGAAAAATCTAAGACGGAGGTGAGAATCAATTTGAGTGAGCATTCTGAGCAGGACAGAAATCTAGCCATCGTGTTTGCAAGAGAATTTGATTCACTGAATGAAGAACAGAAAGAGGAGATTTTCAAAATGCTTCGTCCGACGAGAAAGGAATGATACCGATGAGCCAACAAGACTTGGTAGTACCGCCTCTGGGCCGAATAGACATAAGGCGAAGTGCGCGGAAGTTCAGACAGTTGTTTCAGTTAGACAACCAGTTATTCTTTCCGATTGTCACAATCATGGAACTCATGAATAACATGACAGAGATTTTCAGAGATTTCAGTTTGGAAATCATTAGTCAGGCTGAGATGGGAAATTTTCATGGGCTTACTCTTCCAGATGGAACAATAAAAATAAGGGAAGACGTTTATATACGCGCTTCCCACGGCGTAGGAACAGATCGTGATACTATGGCACATGAATTGGGTCATTGGTTATTGCACAGAAACAATCGCGCACATGCGCGAGTAGAAAAAAATAGTAGCATTCCTGTGTATTGTACGCCTGAATGGCAGGCAAAAGCTTTTTCGGGAGAACTTCTTGTTCCGGCTCATTTGGTTTTGCCAGAGATGACGGCAGAAGACATAAAGAAATGTTGTGGCGTTTCGTATTCGTCAGCCCGATACCAACTTTCCAAAATTCCAAGGCATTAAGTCTTGTTTATATAGATACTACTAAGACATGGATGTTTGGGGAGGTGAGAAAATGGCGAAGGCAAATGGATATTATATCTTCAGAGCATGGATAACGCTTCGTGATGGAACTCGTATCTATGCCAAGGATTACGGAAAGAGAGCCTTCCGCATTTGGATTTCCAAATAGCGAAGGCCCCAAAAGAAAATATTCCTTTACAGAAGTCAATGTAGCAGATTGACTTCTGTTTCATTTTATTAGAAAAAATAGAGGTTGTAAAGACATATTTTGCATAAATGCGGAGATATTTTGCTCGATATTTACAAGTAAATCGTATTTTGTTATTTCGTCACAAAGCAGAAAAATCCTTCCAGACGTTCCCCCCAAAGCAGGAAATCCCTCCCCCGTGTCGAAGAAGAAAACGTGTGCATCAGGAGGGGAAACCTTTTGTATGTTTTCTTGAATCCTGGGCATTGCCCAGGCATCGATTCCGGCGCGATGAACGGTGCTTTTACGGAAGCGGAGATTGCCCTTTCCCTTGGGGAGAAGGCACGGCGTTTCCTGCAAAAAGCAGGGGTGACGGTCACGCTGCTCCAATCGGACAACCTCGCGGGGGAATCGCCCTATGACCTTTGGGATGCGCCCGATATGCCGGAGGTCTGCGGCTGTGCGAATCAGTCTGGAGCTGATATTTTTGTCAGCATCCACCTGAACGCCGCCGAGAACCGATCCGCACGGGGGACGGAGGTCTTGGTCTATCAAGCGGGAGGACGTGCCGAACGGCTTGCCGAGTACGCCCTGACGCAGCTTGTGGACACTGGCCGGACGTGGAACGGGGACTGGCTTTCCCGTGGCGTGAAGGAACGTCCCGACCTTGCCGTGTTGCGGGAAACCATCATGCCCGCCATCTTGATCGAGGTCGGCTTTCTCTCGAACGATGCGGAACTTGCTGAAATCCTTGCCCACGAAACCGAGATTGCAGCGGCCATCGCGAGGGCCTGCACCGACTATGAGCAGGAATTTCTAGGCACTTGACGGACTTGACAAGAAGCGGAAACGCCCTTCTTCTGCACGAACGGAAGAAGGGCGTTCCTGCTTGTTCGGAGCATGGGGCTGACTCCTTTGACAAGAACCTTGTCCTTTCCAGATGAACAAAATCAGAAATTCTCGTTGACTTTTCCATGACAGGGGGTATGCTATACGCAAAGAACATCCTCCACGGGGGGGGGGATACAGTGGAACAGGAACTTTCCATGTGTGCGGAGTCCGAAACTGTATGCCGGCGGCTTTTTGCCGTGTGACATAAATATCCGCACACCGAAAAGAGCCACAGGCAGAGGTCTGTGGCTTTTTTCGTGGGAAAAAAGGAGGCTATCCAGATGGCAGCACTCAAAGTATCGGAAACGACTTCGATGGGGATCAAGGTTCTGCTCAACGGCAGCGGGGACAAGAATGTCTATGCCACCCGCACCGTGGGAAAGATCAACCCTTCCCTCACGGACGACGATTTTGCCCTTGTCGCGAATGGCTTGGGATCGCTCCAGAAGTACCCTGTCGCGAACATCATCCGCACCAATGCCGCTACCTTCCTGACGGAAGGCGAGTAACACCTGACCACCCACCACGAAAGAAAGGAGGTTTCCACCATGACCAATACCCTGCACCTGATTTTCGCCTTGGATAACGGGAAAACCCTCACCATCCAGATCGCCGATCCGAAGGACGGTCTTACACAGGCAGAAGCGGATGCCGTTGCCGCAACCATCATCGGCAATGCTGCCATCGTGAAGGATGGCGCCTTCCCCCTGAGCTTGAAGCAAGCCTATGTCCGCACGGTTGCCACACAGTCGCTTGACTGATTCCATTGAAAGAAGGAGGTTCGCTCATGGATGAAGCACTTGCCAATATCATTTCATCCGTGAGCGTTCCTGCCGCCATATCCTTCTACCTTCTCATCCGCGTATCAAAGAGCCTTGACCAGCTCACCGAGGTCATTGTCCGGCTGGATACCCGCTTGGAGGAACGGGAACGGAGGGAGGCAGGGACGCGCACATTTGCCACAGAATACACCTGACAGGGCCGCAGTAATGCGGTCTTTTCTTATGCGAAGGTCTGCCGCAGACAGCAGCAGACCTTCGGAACACAAAATTTCCCCGGAAAGGGGAAAATCCCCCTGCCCGCTGCATGTATCACAGCAGAAGGGGGATCGGGCAGGAGAGCCACATCCTGCCCACTGACACCAGCTCTATTCTACCACAAACGACAGAGGGAGCATAGCCCGAAACAAAAGGAAACAGGGGGTAACCAGCCCCCTGCTTCGATTTCCCTGTTTTCCAATGCTCTTTGTCTAGGCTTATTATAGCCTTGTTCCCGAAACTTGTCAACTATGGTATAATGGCACTATCCTCCATGAAGGGAGGTGATTTTCCTGTTTTCCATGTTCATCTTGTCCGTCCTAGCAAGCATGGCAGCGCACTATCTCTGCCAATGGATTGACAAGAACCGGAAACCGTGATACAGAGCCTCACCAACTCTGTCATCGCAGAGAGGCGGCGCAAGCCGCCTTTTCTGTCTTTTAGGATAGCATCCTGCTAGCAACCTGTCAATATTTCGGAGTTCGTCTTTTGTCTCCTTATGAATCCGTTTACATTCTCCAAAGAAATCCTTTTCACTCCTGCCGAAGCCCATATTCCCTGCCAGTCACACCCCGCTCCAGTCCGTTGCAGCATTGGCAAACTACCACGAAAGAAACTTGGTAGCAGGAACTTGCTCCTTCCACTTACCATAACCAGTCAAAAAAAGGTAAGCGGTAAGCTACGTTCAAACAAATATACAAGATATTTGAATGGGGCTATGCCATTGGCTTTGCAAGTTTCAACTACGCTGTAGACAGCGGCGCTGGCTGCTGCTCCTTTCGGTGATGCCGAGAACAGCCAGTTTTTACGTCCGATGGTGAA
>DOYB01000027.1 GCA_003518745.1 Selenomonas sp.
ATAAAATTTTTCAAAGAGGAATGGGAATTTAGCTTCGGGAATTGTCCCATCGATCCAGGTGGAAAGTTTTTCGGCTTCCACTAACGGCCTGTCCCGCTAGGTTTTACTTTTCTAGTCCACTCGGCGGTTACCACGCCTCACGCAACGAGGTTCACTTTTCTAGGTACTGCCTACGACAGTCCGCCCCTTCGGGGTTGGGTAGTTCCAGCCGAAAAACTTTCCACCTTCCTCACACGGTAGTATTGTCGTTTCTCCGGAAGGGGTGGGGATGTCCATAAGCGGAGCTTTGGCATTTTGCGTGAAGAAAAATTTTTTAGCCTACGAACAATCGTCCAAAAACGGCATCGTTCAAACGAAGTGCGTTTAGACGTTTTTGGATGCTGAGTTATAGGGCTAAAAAATTTTTTAGCAAAATGTCTAGGTGGAGCGTTGGGCATACCCACGCCGAGCGGACGATTCGTCACACAAATTTACTATTCATGAAACGAGCGTACTTTCATTACCTTTATATATTGAAAATTTCTTTCCTTAAGGGTAGAATATTTATATGAGATTTCTGTTGCGTAGGAGAGGTGAGCTGGATGAAGAAAATCCTAATAGTAGATGACGAACCGATAATGCTGAAGGTGATGGAACGAATCCTTTCCGATCATTATGAAATCATATGCTGTTCCTCCGGAAAGGAAGCTATAGAATTATTCGATAGTGAAAAGCCGGATATGGTTCTTTCTGATCTTCGTATGCCTGAAATGGACGGCTATGAACTTCATTGCCACCTAAGGGAAAAAAGCGATGTGCCTTTTATCTTTATGACTGCTGATGAAAGTGATGAAAGCGAGCGTCGTGGATTTGATATAGGGGCCGCTGATTACATACGTAAACCGGCAAACGCGTCGGTGTTGCTGCGACGCATCGGTAATGTATTGAATAGTGTTGAACGGATTCAGGATTTAAAGGAAGCTGCTTCCCTGGATTCCCTGACTCAGCTCCTCAATAGAGGGGCCGCCCAACAAGCGATTACCGAACTTTGTCAGAAAGGCCCCGGGGTTCTTTTGCTTCTTGACTTGGATAGCTTCAAGCTTATCAATGATATCCATGGACACGCCATAGGGGACCGTGTCCTTGTACGATTTGCGCAGCTTCTAAAGGAAGCTGTCGGCTCTTCCGGGTTGGCAGGTCGTCTTGGAGGTGATGAATTCATCGTTTATCTGAAAGACGATGAAGATGAAATGTCTCTTCGGGACAAAACAAAATTCCTTAACGAACATTTATATGCCTCTGCTGTGGAATATATGGGTGAGGATATGGGCATTCCTCTTGGGGTTTCCGTAGGTGCCGTTTTCGTTCACGAAAGCGGAGGAAATTTTTCCGAGCTTTGCAAAAAAGCGGATGAAGCCCTTTATACTGTGAAGAATAATGGTAAGCACGGTATCGCCTTCTATGGCAAAGCCAAAGCATCAGATAGAGCTGACAAAAACGGACTTTCTAAAATGAGGCAAATCCTCGAAGAGAGGAATCCCGAAGCCGGTGCCATGCTGCTTGACTTCGACAGATTTCAATGTGTATACAGATTCCTTCTGCGGCTTGGGCAAAAGCACCAAAGCCGCACCCAATTTCTCTGCTTCACCCTGCCCACCGACCTGTCACGGGAAATCGTGGAACAGTTCAGGAATATGCTCCAGACTATGCTTAAACGCAGCGATTGCATTTTGCAGAACGGCCAGTTCCAATTCTTTGTGCTGTTGACGGACGCGGGGGAAGATGAAGGACGGTGGATACAGGAACGGCTTCATGAAAAATGGGCCGAGCTTTCACCGGCTTGCCCTGACTTTTCCTGTGATATGGAATATACTGTGGATCGCTTCTAGCGCTTTTTGAACGAATGGGAGATTAATATTCCCAATTGCAGGATTTCGCATGATTTTGGCGAATTTTTACAATGTTATTATGGATTTGAAATAAGGAGAAATCTGGATGAAAAAAAATGTGTTGTTTATCACACAGGGGAAGTCCTTCATGGCCAACACGATTGAAAGAAATTTACAGGATGCTTATTACAACGTAATCCGCCTGGAGCCATCTCTTTCCGAAATGGCTGAACACAAAGATGAGGCGGACTTAATCGTGTTCCTATTAGGCAGTTTCGTTGATGACAACATCATATCTAATTTCATGGTGTATATAAAGGATATATGCATGGAAGAAGACAAGCTGCTGATTATTGCCGGTACTGCCACAGAAATCGCATCGGCTCGGAATACCATTCCCCCTGCTGTCATATCGGCGGTCTTTGAACGTCCCTTTGACGTAAGAAAGATGATCGAGCAAGCAGACTGGCTGCTGCACGCTAATGACGACCTTTCTCAACGTAGAAGCATTCTGCTTGTGGATGATGACGGAACCTTCCTCAAGATGATGAAGTCCTGGCTATCCTCCAAATACCGTGTAACCATAGTTACGTCTGGAGCACAGGCGCTCATGTACATTGCCGACAATAAGCCTGACCTTATCCTGCTGGACTACGAGATGCCCATAACCAGCGGACCGCAGCTCCTGGAAATGATACGCAGCGAGCCAAAGCTCGATTCCACCCCTGTAATATTCCTCACAGGCAAAGGAGATAGGGAAAGCGTTGTAAAGGTATTGTCTCTCAAACCGGACGGATACCTTTTGAAGTCAATGTCAAGAGAAAAAATCCTGTCAGCAGTAGATGACTTTTTTGAAAAGAAGAAGTATAAAGATTTGCATACCATACCGCAGTAATCTCTAATGGCTTTATTACTCTCTAATTTGAACTCTTTTAATCGTCTTGATGCCTGACACGGTAGACTTGTTCCGGCAAGTGTAATAGAACACTAGGAGTGCGTCCTATGATTCAGGAAACATACAAAATACCCCTGACTTCCAAGGGGAATGACACCGGAATCCTTCAACGTGTTGATGCGATTTTGGAAAAAGCCAGAAAATCCCAAGTATATCAGGAAGCTCGAAGTGTCTATGCCAAGCTGCTCATG
>DOYB01000182.1 GCA_003518745.1 Selenomonas sp.
TCATGGGCGGCCACGTTAAGGGATTCCGTATCCACCCCGGGCTTCACCAGCTCCTCCATCAAATCCAGCGCTCCATTATTGACGGCGGCACTCTTTTTTATTTTCTCGATATCCTCTTCTGTATTTATCAGCTTTCTGGGGGGACGAACCTGTCCCTTTATAACATTGAACTTTATCTCACTTAGACGTGCGTCATAATCCATATGGCATTTCTTGTACTTCCTTCCACTGCCGCACCAGCAGGGATCATTTCTCTGCATACTACGCAATACTCCTTTACAATATGATATTATCCCATCAAAAAACATTTACTGCCTCACCATGCCCAATACTATCCGACTCAGCAAAGGAGGAACCCCGAAGGACGCATCCGCAGACGCGAATCCGTTACCTCAAAGTTCCCCACTATGCAGACAGTTTATTCTTTAACGGCATTTTGATGGATTTTCTCCAACTCATCTTTGGAAAACTCGTATTTCTCTCCACAGAAATGGCAGCATACCTCAGCGTGTCCATCCTCAATGAGGGATTCCATGTCAGCCCTTCCAAGACTTGCCAGAACCTCTTGGATTCTTTCCTTTGAGCACTGGCAGCGGAAGGAAAGCTCTGTTTCGGAAAGATAATTGACTTCAAAGCCCTCCATAAGCTTTTCTATCATATCTCTGGCATCCATACCTGAAGTCACCATACCGGTGACGGAGCTGATGCCCTTTAGATTTTCTTCAATGCGGGTTATAGCCTCGTCACTCGCGTCAGGGAGGGGCTGTATAAAGAAGCCGCCCGCGGCCTCCACACTGAGATCAGGATTCACCAATACACCAAGTCCTACACTGGATGGAGTCTGCTCTGACACATAGAGATAGCGTATCAAATCCTCGGCGATTTCTCCGTTAACCAGCTCAGTGCTTCCCGTTACAGGCTCCTTCAATCCCGTAAACCTGGTAACCGACACCATGCCTCTTCCCACACCGCCGCCAACATCCAGTTTATTCTGAGCGGTAAGCGGCAAATTCACATGGGGATTCACCACATATCCACGCACATAGCCTTCGGGCACGGCATCCGCGACGACCGCCCCTAAGGGGCCATCCCCGTTGAATTTCACGGTTATGGCCTCTTCATTCTTCAGGTTTGCCGCCAATAGCAATGCCCCTGTCATGGTGCGCCCCAATGCCGCGGAGGCCACAGGATAGCAGTCATGGCGTCGGGCAGCTTCCTTTACAAGCTCAGTGGTTATGGCCGCATATACGCGAACGCCCTCCGCCGTTGCCTTTACTAAATGATCTCTTTTATGCTTCATGTTTAATGCTTCCCATCAACGATTCAGACTCATGAGTACTTCACCGTTATCAATGTCATATATTTCGATTTTGCCATCCTCGATGACAGCCACGGTCGAGCGCTTATCCCTTCTCTTGGAAAGGGCGGGGGAACCGGGATTGAGGAAAATAGTATTCCCGCGTTTTTCAAGCACATTTGTATGCACATGTCCGCTTATGAAGATATCCGCCTTCATGTGCTTCGCCATGGCATCCTTTTCCTCATCAGTCTCAACTGTATGGCCATGGGTCATGACGATTCTGGTTCCATCCATCATTACATAGGCATAGGGTGACTGGATAGGCAGCTCTAATACCATCTGATCCACCTCGGAATCGCAATTGCCCTTAGCAATCACTACCGGAATAGGACATTCATTTATCATATTCACCAAACCGGCGGGGTGGTAATCCTCCAGCATGGGATTGCGCGGGCCATGATAAAGTACATCTCCCGCGTGGAGAATCAAATCCGCGTCCTTAAAAAACTTTTCATAGGCAATGGCCCAGCGCTTTTCATGACCGTGGGTATCACTGATAACACCGATTTTCATAAAATCATTTCCTCCAAATCAGATTTTCTTCAAAAGATTTGCCATTTCCATGGCAGCCATGGCAGCGTCGGAACCCTTGTTGCCTGCCTTGGTACCAGCGCGCTCGATGGCCTGTTCGATATTCTCTGTCGTGACCACGCCAAATATAGTGGGAACTCCGGTACTCATATTGACCTGGGCAACGCCCTTTGAGACCTCATTACAGACATAATCGTAGTGGGATGTTGAACCTCTGATAACGGCTCCAAGACAGATTACGGCATCGTATTTGCCTGACTCCGCAAACTTCTTTGCCACAACCGGTATCTCGAAAGCCCCGGGAACCCAAGCCACATCAATGTCCTCGTCCCTTGTCTCATGGCGATGGAGAGTATCCAGTGCGCCCCCAAGCAGCTTATTTGTTATGAACTCATTGAACCTGGATACTACTATGGCGAATTTAAGCTCCCTGCCCGTTATAAAACCTTCAAGTACATTTGCCATTATATATGCCTCCCCTATTTCAGAAATAACCAAGTTTCCGGTTACCTTACTTATTCACAGATTCTTCCGCTTCATCGAATATATGTCCCATCTTGACCTTTTTCACTGTCAGATATTTCTTATCGAATTTATTTGCTTTGATTACAAGCGGCACCCTCTCTACGATTTCGAGGCCGTGTCCGTTCAGCCCTGCTCTTTTAGCCGGATTATTCGTCAGCAGCCTGATGGTGGTAAGTCCCAGGTCTGACAGTATCTGCGCACCTATGCCGTAGTCCCTGAGGTCAGGCGCGAAACCCAGAAGCACGTTGGCCTCCACCGTGTCCTTTCCATCATCCTGAAGGGCATAGGCCCGCATCTTGTTGGCGAGACCAATTCCCCTGCCCTCCTGCCTCATATAGAGCACAACGCCTTCTCCTGCCTCTTCTATACGCTTAAGGGCGAGGGCAAGCTGCTCACCGCAATCACAACGCATAGAACCAAGAGCATCACCTGTCAGACACTCAGAGTGTACCCTCACCAGCACATTCTGCTTTCCGGCTACATCTCCCTTTACGACAGCCAAGTGACATTTCCCGTCCAGACTGCTTTCATATGCCTTTATACGGAAATGGCCATATTTACTGGGAAAGTCCACATCCGCGACCTTCTTCACGAAGGTTTCCGTACGCTTCCTGTATTCAATCAATGCTCTTACGGTAATGAGATTAAGCCCGTGCTTCTTTGCGAATTCCTTCAGTTTGGGAGTCCGCATCATGTGTCCATCGTCATCCATAATTTCACAGCAAAGTC
>DOYB01000237.1 GCA_003518745.1 Selenomonas sp.
ATGGAAAACTTGGGCTATCGGGAGAGATTTGGACGGTTAAGATACTTTTCGTTTGCCACGGCACTATAGCTTCTAATTATAACAGTAAGGCTCCTGCTTTAATTTGCAGGGGCCTTACTGACACATCGAGTAATAAAAAAGTAATATTTTTCCGCACCCACAAAAATCCCAAAATCACAATCATTGAAAAGCCGGTAAATACGCGATATAACAGGCATAGCTTAAAACGGAAAATCAAGGTCCGGCACGGTGCAATGTTTCACGTGAAACAATTGTTTTCAGCACTATGGATTTTTTTTGCTTTTCATATTATGATATAGGATATCATTTCTCAAAAGGCTGGTGGATATATTGGCAAGAGTCATTGCAATCGCGAATCAAAAGGGCGGTGTGGGAAAGACCACGACAGCGGTAAATCTCAGCGCCTGCCTCGCAGAAAGCAAAAAGAGGGTACTGCTGGTGGACTGCGACCCCCAAGGTAATGCGACCAGCGGCTTTGGAATCAACAAGTCAGAGCTGGAGGAAACTGTATATGATGTTCTTATTGCAGGCTCTGATGTAAAAAGCATCATACTAAAGACAGAGCATAATGTAGAAATACTGCCCGCAAATATTGACCTGGCAGGCGCCGAAATAGAGCTGGTAGCAGCTATCTCAAGGGAAAATCGTCTGAAGAGGGCACTGGATCAAGTGAAGGAGGACTATGACTTCATCATCATAGACTGCCCTCCATCCCTTGGACTTCTCACCCTGAATTCCCTTGCTGCCGCAGACTCTGTGCTTATGCCCATACAATGCGAGTTTTATGCCCTTGAAGGGGTTTCACAGCTCGTGAATACCATAAATCTGGTAAAAAACAATCTGAACACGGAGCTGGAAATCGAAGGGGTACTCCTCACCATGTTCGACACACGCACAAAACTGGCTGAACAGGTTGCCTGTGAGGTAAAGGAAAACTTCACGGATTTGGTATATTCTGTCAAGATTCCACGTACAGTAAGGCTCAGTGAAGCCCCTTCATATGGGCAGCCCATCACTGTATACGACAAAAGCTCAAAGGGCGCAGAAAGCTATAGACAGCTTGCAAAGGAGGTCATTAACCGTGGCAGGTAAAACACGGGGAGGTCTTGGCAAGGGACTGGGCGCACTTTTGCAGGACAATGCTTCCGTTTCCAGGGTGCCCGACAAGGATCTCGTACAGGAGATTTCCGTTGACGACATACAGGCCAACAGATATCAGCCCAGGCATGATTTTGACGAAATATCCCTGAGGGAATTGGAGGAATCCATTCGCTCCTATGGAATTTTGCAGCCCATATTGGTGCGAAAGCTGCCCCAAGACGGATATGAGCTGATTGCGGGAGAGAGACGCCTCAGAGCAGCCCGTCAGGCAAATCAGAAAAGTATTCCCGCAATCGTAAGAGAATTCAACGACGCTCAAATCAGTGAGATTGCTCTCATCGAAAACATACAGCGTGAAGATCTCAACGTACTTGACGAAGCCCGTGCCTATGAACGATTGATGAAGGAATTCAATCATACACAGGAAACATTGGCCAATAAGCTTGGCCGGAGCCGCTCCCACATAGCGAATATACTGCGCCTGCTGAAGCTCTCACCAAAGGTGCAGGAATTCATCTCCAACGGTATTCTCAGCATGGGACAGGCAAAGCCGCTTTTGGCTCTTGATGACCCTGAGCTGCAATTGGCCGCTGCTGAGAAAATCCAGAACGAGGAGCTTTCTTCACGGCAGGCAGAGGCACTGGTAAAGCGCATGCTTAAGACTTCTCCGGAACCTGAAAAAAAAGAAAACGTTTCCAATAATCAGGCTCCATATTTACGGGAAGCAGAGGACAAGCTCACAGAGTTTCTGGGAACACAGGTCAAGATTACACCGGGCAAACGTAAAAGCCGTATACAGATAGATTTCTATTCTGAGGAGGACTTAACCCGCATCCTTGAAAGCCTGATCAAATCCTCAGAGGACGCGAAGCAGATAATGATCAATAAGCTCCGTTCTGTATCAAGACAAAAGAATTTTACAGTATAGGAATTCCCTCGCAGGCTTGAGTCACCCAGAATTTCATAGCCGTATTTCTTGACGTTATGCTGCGCATGTAGTAATATACGTTTTGAAAACGCTGTATTATAGGAGTAAAGTAATGGTTACCCAATCAATCGACTTATTCGGTGTTAACAACCTCATGTATATCATCATAGCCATGGGAACTTTTATGGCAATTTTGTTTGTCATAGTAATATGGCTTTGGAAGGAGCTTTCTTCTTTGAAGCGGCTTCACAAGGAGATGATGATGGGGGTTGACGGAACAAATTTAGAGCAGACTATTCTCAAATGTATCGAAAAGACAAAAGCTGTTGAAGATGAATGTTCATCCATTAGAAGGGAAAACCAACAGATTTCCGACCTGCTTCAAAAGGCCATTACAAGGGTAGGCGTGGTGAGGTTTACTGCCTTTGAAGGGATGGGCAGCGATCTCAGTTACTCTGTTGCCATGCTGGATTCTGACAACAACGGTGTCATATTTTCCAGTATTTTTGGCAGGGAAGAATCCAGGAACTATCTGAAGCCCGTTATTGACGGCCAATCCACATACCCACTGTCAGGCGAGGAGGAACAGGCGCTTCGGGAAGCTATGGCAAAATAAGCTCGTAAAGGTTGCTTGGATTTGTCATGTAAACAGTTTTGTATGGAGGAAATTTATTTGGATAGCGAAAAAGAACGGGAATATACTATAAAGATTATTCCCAGCAATGGTGACACGGTTCACAGCCTGAGGCTGCCCGCGAATCTGCTTAAGTACGGACTGGCATCTATCGGAATCGGCGCGTTTCTTCTGGTGGGAGCGTGCGGTTACGCGGTTTACAGTACCTTCATCACGCGAAATGATGCCGCGGAGATTGAGGAGCTGCGGCATGTGAACAGCATACAGCAGGAGCAGATGCTTACCCTTTCCAAGAAGGCAACGGCCCTCCAGGATGAATTGGATCAGCTTGGGCAGATGGAAAACGAGCTTCGCAGAATGTCCGGAACATCCATGAATCCTGAAGCCCTCAATCCTGAGCCACAGGATCCCGGCAGCAACGATGGTCAAGGTGGTCCATACATGCAACCTGATGTGCAGAATCTGGCAATGACCTTGGATATGCTTGAGAAACGTACGGCAATCCGTAAGACCAGCATGGACAATCTTCGACAGGAACTGAAAGCACAGCAGGAAAAACTGATTGTCCTTGGAGGTGTCGGAACCGGCATTCTCTCGGGAGTAAATACCTCAACCCCTTCTATTTGGCCCGCCAGTGGAGAGGTCAGCTCACCCTATGGACTGCGTTGGGGCGGAACGGATTTCCACCCCGGCATGGATATTGCCAACGATATGGGTACACCCATTGTGGCAACGGCTGATGGCGTGGTGACCGTCGCCGGCTGGAATTCCGGCGGATACGGCAATATGGTGGATATCGATCATGGAAACGGTATCATGACACGCTACGGACACGCCTCCGCGGTAGTCGTATATCCGGGGCAATATGTACGAAAAGGCCAGCTTATCGCCTATATGGGCAGCACCGGCTTCAGTACAGGCCCCCATGTACACTATGAGGTACATATAAACGGACAGACCGTAAATCCGGTCAGCTATCTGTATTAAACAACAGTAAATTGAACATAAAAAAAAGAGGGAAGTCGCGCAACTTACACGCGGTATCCCTCTTTTTTATGCTCTTTACTTTCATCAGATAAATTCAACTATGTCTTTGTCCTCACGGTACTGAGTGTGAGTTGGGGAAGGTCGGAATTCCTCCGATGTATAGCCTATTGGAAGCAGCAGTACAGGATGAACCGTATCGGGAAGATTGAATTCCCTAGCCGTTTCCCTGGGTGGGAACCACCCTACCCAGCAGCTTCCAAGACCGAGATCCGCGGCCTCCATCATCATGTGAGTTGCCACTATGGAAACATCCACCTCTCCGGAATGAACCCCCTCCTCCAAGGGATTCTGCCAAGCCCTTGTTTCATCATAGGCAATCATAAGGACCGTAGTCGCCCCATAAATGCATCTGGTGAGCCTATTCAGCTTCTTCAGGCCTTCTTCACTCTGGACTACATATATCCTCTGGGGCTGCTGATTCTTTGCCGTGGGAGCAACCTTGCCAGCCTCCAGGATTTTTTCCAGTTTTTCCCTCTCCACCGGTTTCAATGTGAATTGACGAGAAGAAAATCTCGCCTTTGCCAAATCTAAAAAACTAGTCATCCCTAACCCTCCCTAGAAGTATATCACTTCTGCAATTGTATCATAATTTCAAATTTAATAAAAGTATTGTATTTCAAAAGAACGTATAATGCGTATAACTAAATTACTGTGGTGTGAAAATCTGCATGTCCCTGTTGAAGCCCTCAAAACGTTCCAATTGCTTCACAGAGTCTTTTGGCGACAGCTTGGATACCTTCTTGGCAAGAACCTCGGAAACATAAAGCACGGGGGTCATATGGTCCACATAGGTACGATATTCGATATCTACTCCTATGGAAAGCTCCGCCATATCCGAAATTTGATTCTGGTATATGGTAGTTAGGCACACCATAGGTACCTTATGCTTGCTGAAAAACTCCGCAAGTCTCAAAGTCATATCGGGGAACCGTGGGAAAGCATAGATAAGCGCCACATCACGCTCAAAATCCCCCTCCGGCATTAAATTGAAAAAAGCATTATCCCAAGTGTTTATCCTGAATACATCCTTTCGGATTCTTGATAAAAAATAGGACATATACTCAGCCAGAAAAGATGAGCCAAGAAAGCCCACAATATACACGTTGCGAGCTGAAGCGAGCATCTCAGCGGCCTTTCCTATGGATTCCATGGAAAGATATTTCTCTGCCTTCTGGAATGAATCTATACATGGCTGGAAAAAACCGCCTTTTATAGTAATCGTTTTCTCATCTTCATCGGTGGATAGGAAGGCCTCCACTGTATTGATTTCCTTCTGCAAGATACGGTGAAGCGCGGACTTCATATCAGGGAAACCCCGATATCCCAGTTCCTCAGCAAACCGTATGACAGTAGAGCCGCTCACACCCGCAAGCTTGGCCAGCTTAGTGGAATTCTGGAAGGCTGCCGTCTTATAATTTCTCAATATATAGTCTGCAAGCTGCTGCTGCTTTGAGGACAGCGCAGATTTTTTTTCAGAGATGCGTACAAGTATATCATTCCCCTTATCCATAATCGCCCCTCCTATTTAAAGATAGCATAAAAACATGGCATATATATTATAATGAATAATTTTCTTCATTGCAAGAAAAAGCTATTTATCACTCCATTATGTTTCACAAATACCCGAGATTATTGGCAAATCTCTTGAATAATTTTATTCAAAATTTAGGTTTTCCCCTTGACACCCCAACTGTGCGGTGTTATATTTATCACAACAAAGAATAAATTTCTTCATCAATCGGAAATTGACCCTTTAGCTGAATTATGGAGCAGGAGGCAGATAAAATGAGAAAAGAACATGATTTTTTAGGTGAGCTTGAAGTTCCAGATAACGTTTACTACGGTGTTCAGACAATGCGTGCCATTGAGAATTTCAGCATTACAGGCAGGAAACTGGATGCGGATTTCATCGTTTCCATGGCAATGGTCAAAAAGGCCGCTGCCCAGGCCAATATGGAAACCGGTCGTCTCGACAAAAAAATCGGCAATGCTCTGGTGCAGGCAGCCGAGGAAATAATAGACGGCGAGTTCCTTGAGCAGTTCCCCGTCGACCCGATTCAGGGCGGTGCAGGTACCTCCATCAACATGAATATGAATGAGGTGCTATGCAACCGTGCCCTTGAGATTATAGGCGAGGATAAGGGCCGCTACGACATCATTTCTCCCAATAACCATGCCAACATGGCCCAGTCCACCAATGACTCCCTCCCCACTGCCATCAAGGTCTGCCTTACCTACAAGAGCCACAAGGTTACCTCTGCTCTTGATTACCTCGCATCCGCGCTTGAGAAAAAGGCGGAGGAATACAAGGACATCCTGAAGATGGGGCGCACACACCTGCAGGATGCCGTTCCCATCACCCTTGGTCAGGAAATGGGCTCCTACGCCTCGGCAATCCGTCGCAGCATCAAGCGCATAGAATGGGCCATAGACAGCATCCGTCTTATCAACATGGGAGGAACTGCCATTGGTACAGGTCTCAATGCGGAGCCCAAATACATCAAGGTAGTTGCCAGAAAGCTCAGGGAAATCACCGGAGAGAACTTTGAGACCTCCACCAATATCATCGATGCCACCAATAACACTGACGGTTTCGTAGATGTTTCCTCAGCTCTTAAGAATACCGCCCTGGTACTCATAAAGATGGCAAACGATTTCCGTCTTATGGCCTCCGGCCCACGCTGCGGCCTTGGTGAGATTACCCTTCCCAAACGCCAGCCCGGATCCTCCATAATGCCCGGCAAAGTGAACCCGGTAATCGCGGAGGTATTGGACCAAGCCTGCTATCAGGTCATCGGCAATGATTTGGCCGTAACCCTTGGTGTCGAAAACGGCCAGCTTGAGCTGAACGTAATGGAGCCCATCATGGCCTACAATCTCTTCAGCTCAATGAACTATATAGCCAGCGGTGCCCGTACCTTTGTTGATAAGTTGCTGATCGGCATGGAACCCAACCGCGAACAGTGCCAGATGTGGGTTGACAGGAGTGTGGGCGTTGTCACGGCGCTTCTCCCACATATCGGATATGAACAGTCCGCGATGCTAGCCAAGGAAGCCTACGACACAGGCCGTCCTGTTCGTGATATCATACTTGAAAAGGGAATTCTCCCGGAGGATAAGCTCAACCACATCATGTCTCCCGAACAGATGACACGCCCCGGAATCACCAACTAATATACCGAGAAGCAGGCTGTGACAGATGATTTGTCACAGCCTGCTTCTATTAGGAATAGATTCCTTGCATATTAATAACATTATTTCACGCAGGAATTTTGCCTCTACTGCCGAAATTACCCTTTAAGCCAAATTAACCACACAGGAGGATACTATATGAAAATAGCAGCAAGTGACTTTGACGGAACAATTTCCTTTTACGAGAAGGGCATACCTGAGGAAAATCTAAATGCCATTCACGAATGGCAGGAGGCAGGACATAAATTCGGTTTGGTCACGGGCCGAAATCTTGGACTCGCAAGGCATGGACTGGAGGGCTATGACTTGAGTCCTGATTTTTTCGTATGCCTTAACGGCGCTGTAGCCTTTGACGAGAACGGACAGCTGCTATTCGCGAAGCTGATATCGTCCGATATACTAACAAGGCTCCTGAAGCATCCTGCCGCTCTGGAGAGCCGGCGCATAGGAATCCTGCAGCCTGTAAACTCATATGGATATATACGCCGTCGATCACAGGAGGATAAACCTCTGGAAAGACTTCCAATAAAGTCCATAGAAGAATCAGATATCCTCAACACGAAGGATGTGGCGCAAATAAGCCTAATGTCCGATACACCTGAAAGTGCCGCAAGTGCCGCCGAGGCTATCAACTGTGATTTTCATATGCAGCTCTGCGCATCCTCCAACGGAAAATTCATTGATGTTAATGCATATGGCTGTGACAAAGGCACAGGGCTTGACAATCTTCTGAAATGTACGGGATGGCAGGCAGAAGACATACTCACCGTCGGAGACAATCTGAACGACATCCCCATGCTTCGAAAATTTCGGGGATTCACTATAGAAAACGGTATCAATGAAGTAAAGGCTATAGCAGAAAAAGTTTATCCCTCAGTAGCCGAGATGCTTAGAGATCATATTTGATTTACGATATTTAAAAATACCCTGCGTCAATAACTCGCGCAGGGTATTTCTATGAACAGTTGCGGATTGTTTCACGTGAAACAGTTTACTTTTATGCTTTACCTTGACAGTATCGCTCCGCCAAATGGCAGGTACATAAGAGTAACATTTCAACTGAAACAATTTATTGGTCAGTTGCTTATGCCAAAACCTTTGCCAGACGCATGAACTCAGGGTTCAGCTTCTTCTTGTTAGTGACAGCATCGTGGAGGTTGATTGAAACCACATGACCACGGTCAAAGCCGAAAACGATATCCGACAAACCTGAAACAATTGCAAGGGCTGCCTGCTCACCAAGCTGGCTGGCCTTCACACGATCTATTACAGTTGGAGAACCGCCACGCTGGATATGGCCCAGCTTAGATACACGAGTATCGATACCGGTACGCTCCGCGATATACTGACCTATTTCATGCCCCTTGCCGGCTCCCTCAGCCACGACCACAAGCATATAGCGCTTGCCCTGTTCGTAGAGATCCTTCATTTCATCACAAATTTCATCAAGGTCATACTCTTCCTCAGGCACCAGAATATACTCCGCGCCGCCTGAGATTCCCGATACCATTGCAAGCCATCCACTGTTCCTGCCCATAACCTCAAGCACGATAATACGGCGATGAGCAGATGCCGTATCACGAAGCTTATTTATCGCGTCAATAATCGTGTTAGCCGCAGTATCACAGCCAATGGTATAATCCGAACCCCAAACATCATTATCAATAGTTCCCGGAAGACCAACAATTGGAAGTCCGGTTTCCTCACTTAGAAGTGAAGCACCTCTCAGGCTTCCGTCGCCGCCAACAACCACAAGTCCCTGAATTCCACGGTCATACAGGTTCTTATAGCCCAGCATACGGCCCTCAGGTGTATGGAAACGCTGACAGCGAGCCGTCCCAAGGAAGGTACCGCCACGCTGGATTATATCGCCAACGCTTCTGGACTCCATCTTGAACATATCCTCATCCAGAAGTCCATGATATCCTCCGTTGATTCCCCAGACCTCAGCACCTACATAAAGTCCCGTACGAACAACCGCGCGAACCGCAGCATTCATTCCCGGACTGTCTCCGCCACTCGTCATTACGGCAAAACTGTTCAACATAGCGCAAGTCCTCCCCCATTGAAATCTATCAAAAGCTCATCACACTCATATCATTATAACAAACAACCTTCCCCTATCATATCATAAAGAGCCTTGGAAGAAAACACAAATTCTGGCAATTTTGACTAATTTTATAAATTTTCTTTGCATAGCATATATATTCATAGTAATATATGATTGAGCTTGTGACTAAATGGGAATTTATGCTAGGTGTTGCACGAGTTAAAAGCCTTCCCCTAGAGGGGAAGGGGGACCGCGATAGCGGTGGATGAGGTGGATCGCAATGTGCCG
>DOYB01000191.1 GCA_003518745.1 Selenomonas sp.
TGACTCTCATACGGGGACGCATAAAGAACCGCTTCCTGCGGTCTTTCCTATATTATGTTCCATACGTTACCCTCGCGGTAATGACATTTCCTGCCATACTTACCGCGACCCAAACTCCTGTTTCAGGCGCTCTTGCACTGATTACGGGCATACTTCTGGCATGGTACGGAGCCAGTCTTTTCAAGGTATCCGCCTCGTGCTGCCTTGTGGTCTTCCTGGTGGAGCTTATTTAGATTTATAAAATATTTATAAAATAATTTAAGGAGGCAAATCATGAAAAAGAAATTATTTTTCCTATTATCCGCGTTGTTCATGCTTGCATTGCCTGTTCAAGCCATGACGGTAACTACGGTAGGCAAGCCTATTTATCTCTCGGTGGACGGAGAAACCGCCACATCGGGAGATGTCAAATTTGTCACCAAGGATGGCGTGATGAGGCTTCTCAGCAAAGACGGTTCCAAGGATTACATGTCCTTTATAAACTTCGATGGAATCACCGGTCAGGGAGTGGACTATGCCATACGCGACGTTTACACCACTGACCCCGTAATGCATCTGTGGGAAATCACCGCTACTGTGGGAGCCCACAATAAGAACTGCGGGTACTGGCTTGTGGGAAAGGCCTGGGATAACAACTATGTTGCCTATGTTACACATGTAAGCTTCATAAATCTGGGCTTCACGTCCCGTGAGTGGCATCAGATACGCAGCGAATTGGTCAATGGCCAGCTCTTGATTACCAGCAGCCACACCTATCTTCCCTTCGGAAAAAAATACGAGTACGAGGCAGTCAGCACGGACGACTTCCGTGTACAGACCTTCTGGGATGAAAATTCCAAATGGTTCGGCCTTCGAAAGATTTTCTGATTTATTACCATTGATGTAAAATCATTGGAATATTTTCAAAATTATTTTTATAAACACCTTCCCAAGCTCCACAGCTTGGGGTATAATATAGGTGAGTGCAGGTGTGCCTGGTTGTTTGGTGTGCCTTCACTGAGGAAGCCCCTGTCCTTTGGGGGCAGATTTGCAAGGGGGAGCTTCGAAGGAATCGAATTCCCCGTAAATTCAAGGAGGAATAGTTATGGCATCGGCAGTAAACAACAATCCGGCTTCTTCTCTCAACATGGCCCAGATGATGAAATCTGTACAGTCGGCTTATCAGAAGAATAAGACACAGTCCGCGCAGATATCGGCTCAGAAAACACCTATGGAAAGCTCAGCCTTTGAGGTTGATATCTCGGCTGCTGGCAAGAACGCGCAGACCGCGGCAGCACCAAATGTCAGCACTCTTGGGTTCTCCTCTGCCCCCACTTCCGCTGAAGGCACAGAGAACCAAGCACAGGGAGAGACCAAAGGCATAACTGCCGATCAGGCCAGGGCTCTGCAGGATCAGGTGAACCAGTCATACAACCTGATGATTCAGACAATGACGGACAACAATCTCCGTATACAGAATATGTTCAATGAGGGTATCTACGACCTCCGCGGCGTAGATGGAAGCCTTTTCAGCCTCGGCAACTTCGTACTGCCTGAGGTTGGCACCACCCCCGAGGAGGCTCAAGCTGCTATTTCAGAGGGCGGCAACTACTCAGTTGAAGCAGTGTCCGACCGTATCTTCAATCTTGCCTCCGCTATTGCGGGCAGCGATCCCAAGATGCTTGAGGAGATGCGTTCCGCCGTCGAGAAAGGCTTTGAACAGGCCGGTATAGCCTTTAAGGATGCCACAGGCCGCGACGATATGCCACAAATCACAAAGGATACCCACGCTGAGATTATGAGCCGTTTCGACAAGCGCGCCGAAGAGCTCAACGGAACAGCTAAGCTGTGATTCAATAAGTGTAATTCATAGGGACCGGAGCATGGAGTTAATCCTCCTGCCCCGGTCCTTTTCCAATTCAAACAATAGCGTTATGCCATTTCCCCACATAAAAGCTAACATAGTATAATTTTTTTATGGTAAAATCATAACAATTGCGTTATAATAATAGAAGTTTGTGTTTTATGTATTACAGAGGGGAGCATTGCAGAACATGAGCAAAAAAATGAAGACAATGGATGGTAACACCGCTGCCGCCTACGTTTCGTATGCCTTTACGGACGTAGCAGCAATTTATCCTATTACTCCGTCCTCACCCATGGCTGAGCATGTGGATGAGATGGCCGCAAAAGGCCAGAAGAACATTTTCGGGCAGAAGGTTCGTCTGGTTGAAATGCAATCAGAGGCAGGCGCTGCGGGTGCTGTTCATGGTTCCTTGCAGGCTGGCGCACTCACCACAACCTATACGGCATCTCAGGGCTTCCTCCTGATGATTCCTAACCTTTACAAAATTTCCGGCGAGCTTCTTCCGGGCGTATTCCATGTAAGTGCCCGTGCACTTGCCACCTCAACGCTCAATATTTTCGGAGACCATCAGGATGTTATGGCCGCACGTCAGGCCGGCTGCGCTATGCTTGCTGAAGCAAGTGTGCAGGAGGTCATGGATCTTTCTGCCGTTGCGCATTTGGTTGCTATAAAGGGACGTGTCCCCTTCATCAACTTCTTCGACGGCTTCC
>DOYB01000243.1 GCA_003518745.1 Selenomonas sp.
TGCGGAATAGCAGCCATAGCACGATTGCGAAGATACCTGCCCCAACCATAACACAAAAAAGGATTTTCAGCAGCATCATGCTCCTAAATGCCGCCATATGCTTGGCAGTTCTCTCCCTTGCCTTGTCCACCGGAGCCATCGCGATCTCATGGTCAATAACCGAGGCAACACTCCAGCCCAGAGAAGGGATTGGAGCAAAGGCAATGTAGCATTCCCTCCCATTGAGGGTAATGGGCATGACATCCTCTTCCCCCGCAATCATGCGTAACGCGATATCTGCTATATCCAGGGAATCAGATTGACGCAAATCCCCTTGAAGCTCCTCGGCAGAAAGAATGCCCTCATCCTCCGTGGTAAACAGTATCTCGCCATTGGAGCCAAGAATAAAGCTTATCTCTCCTTCGCCCACCGCGGTATTCTCCATCAGAAAACCAAAATCCTTTAAGTTGATGTCCACCCCTACTATGCCCTCAAATCCATCTTTGCCGTAATAGGGCATAACACAGGAAAAGCATGGAAATCCACCGGTAGAGATATATACCTCGGTAAAGGAGGGCCTGCTTTTTCCGATACCCAGCTGATACCAGCCTCTCTGGCGAGGGTCGTAGCTGCTCCTCCATGGTTCTCTTGAAAGGCTGACCATATCCTTATCATCGGGCATAATATGCATCATAATGGTATAACCGTGGCGGGACCCCAGAAAGAGCGTTGAATACTCCTTTCCCAAAAAACGCTGATCATCCGCCAGATTTGAAACCACACGGATTTCATTCATCAGATTCTCATCTACGCCCCGCTGCAGTAATTCGGGACTGAAGTGAACATAGGGCTCACCCGAGGTCACACTGTCATAAAGGGCGTTGGGCAGTTCCCGCGGCAGGAACGATTCGGGAGAATTCAGCATGGCCGACAGCTTGAAGGAGAGATATTGCACATCCTCAACCATGGCAGCCGCTTCATTCCGAATCAAATTTGCCCTCGCCCGGCCCACCTCCATCATGTACTTGCGCTCCTCGGATTTAGCAAATTGCTCGGTATATGCTGCCATTCCTTCACTCAGCAGCTTCTGCTCCATGTTTAACGAATCATATAGAGTGAAAATTGACGACAAAGAAATGACTCCGAACAATATAAACCCGAAAATACTTACGGACAGCAGGAATCGCAGCTTGCCACGAATATCCGGTTTAAAATACTTCATTATACATCGACTCCGTCAATGTCCATGATAAGGGTGATATGATTTACCTTATGTTCCCCATAATCACCATAAGTATATAAACATTCAGTAAAAAATTTTTTCACCAGATGTATTCCATATCCGCCCAGCTTGCATTCCCGCAATCCCACCTCCTTGGGGCGGGCATCTTTCACTGCAAGTGGATCGAATGGAGCGCCACGGTCCATTATATCCATTATGACATTATTACCCGACTTAAAAAGACGTATCCAAACGGGACATGCTTGTGATGTCTTGTCATATGCGTAGCTGATTATGTTTTCCATAATCTCCTCAAAGCCAAGAATAAGTTTCATTTTATATCCATCGGGCAGTCCCATATCGTCTATTAAGGCTTCGATGTCAGAACGCATATCCTCAAAGCTTTCATCCACCGCGCGATACTCTTTCCATTCGCCGCCAGGAGTATTACCATTGTACACCATGGCTAACCTCCTTTTATCTTCTGTATTTTTAACCCAAAATAAGCCATGCGGTCATTAAATTAATTTTAGACGAGCATAACAGCCATGTCAAGAAAAAGGGGGAAACCATGCTTCATCATATTTTTTTACACAAAAAGGCCTCCGCGAATGCGGAGGCCCTGTGCTTGTTCAATTTGGTGAAACTGAGTGTTATCAGAAGAAGAACTCAACGCGACCGAAGAGCTGCTCAGCCTTACGGCCATTGTAGTTGTTCTCACCGTTGAAGTACTTAACGAGGAGACCAACGTTCTTGAAGGGAGCCCAAGCAGCGCCGATAACGAAGCCCTTGGCACCACGGATAGCTTCATCCTCAGTAGGCATGAGGGAGGTGTTGTAGCCGTACTTGCGATAGCCGGCATATACATCCCAAGAACCCTTAACCTTGGCATTCTTATAGGTACCATAGTCGAGAATTGCCTGCCAGGAGGTCTTCTCAAAAGTAGCTTTGCTGTTACGAGCATAGTCTGCAGTGAGGTTGAACCTGTCGCTGAAACGATAGCCGAGGTTTGCAGTTACGATGCTAGCCTTATTGGTGTTGGTATCCCTGTTGTAGTAATCCTCTTTGAGATCGTCATCCTTCAGGTAGTAGTAGCCAAGTCCACCGAAGACGCCCTTGCCGCCAGCATCATACTGGAGATCGAGACCGAAGAAAGAGGTAGGATCATTTGCATTCGCTTTAAGAACATGTCCCTGATTATCCAAAACACCAGCATCAACATCACCGGCATAAATCTTGTCATCCTGGAGACGACCAGCTCTCAAAGTAGCCTTGAACTTATCGCCATAGGAAACCTGACCGCCGGAGAACTCGGTATCAAGAACGAGGCCATGGGAGTTCGGATAGAGCTCCATACGACCGAGCTTGATCTGGAACTTACCATAGTCACCCTGTGCCCAAACACGCTTCAAAGTAACATCAGTAGTGGTGTCATGCTTCAAGTCGCCTTCGGCATCCAAACGAGCATTGACTGTCCAGTGGTCATTGACCTCAGCCTTCGGCTCGAGACGGAAGACATAACCATTGGTGTGATGCTTCTCCTTGCCCTGGCCCTCAATGCGCTCAATACGATAGTTGTGGTAGGTGTACTCTACCTTACCGGTCCACTGAACCTTGTCAGCATGCTTCTCGAGGTTAGCTACGCGAACGCCGAGGTTGTTGAGCTCTTCACGGAACTCAGCAGCAAGACGATCGAGCATTGCCTTGTCAACGCCGGAAGGATTCTTTGCCATGGCCTTTGCGACCATCTGAGCCATCTCGTAACGAGTGATGCTCTGGTCACCACGGAAAGTGTTATCACCATAACCTTCGATAACGCCATCAGCAGCAAGCTGAGCAACAGCGTCATAAGCCCAATGGCCGGCAGGCACATCGGAGAAAGGATTAGCAGCAGCAAAAGTCGTGCTGGCAGCTCCGACAACCAAAGCGGTTGTCAATACGGATGCGAGAGTCTTTTTCATCACAATTTCCTCCTTAAAAATAACTGAAAAACTTCTGCGTCCTTCAGGCTTCGGGAGGAATCTCTCTGAGTGTCCATGTTTCCTCAAGGTTTCTTCCCTCTCCCCTTTGGACAAACACATAGTACCACATCACAATTCTTCCGTCAACCCTTTTTTTATCTTTTTTTAAGAATTTTTTCAGATTTTTTTCAGATTTAAAGCTATGAGGGATAAGTGGGAATTTAT
>DOYB01000081.1 GCA_003518745.1 Selenomonas sp.
CACTAATCGGTCGAAGGCTTAACTTCGTAACTTGGCCTAAAATATCCATCTTTCATAAACCTCTGTATAGTTTTGAATGAATAACATTCCGGTGGAATGTTATTGTTTCGGAAGCGCGAGGCGGTGGAGAAACCGCAGATAGCTTTAAGCATGAGCGTAAGCGAATGGTTTCCGAGGCATGATATGTTCATTCAACTGAATATCCGGCAGCGATAGCTATGTGGTTCCACCTGTTCCCATACCGAACACAGTAGTTAAGCACATAAACGCCGAAAGTACTTGGCTGGAGACGGCCTGGGAGGATAGGTAGTTGCCGGTTCAAAAAAACATCCGCATACGCGGATGTTTTTTGCTGTAAAATACGAGCTGTCATCAGCTTCGCAAATATTTTTTTAGTTGGCGTTCACAAGCTGCATAAACCTCGTCAACAGTCATTTGATTCATGCATTTGGGGTCGGTACATGCTGATCCATTGTAGCCGTCACAAGGACTGCAGCTAAGGTGGGTGATGATCCTTTCACATTTTTCTCTTGGCGCCCATCGTTCCGAAGCGGTGTAGCCATAGATTATTGCGGTTGGGGTCCCCATGGCGTTTGCTATGTGAACTGGTAAACTGCAGGAATTGACAAGTAGGACAGAGTCTTTTATAATCTGCCCGACCTGACGCAGGTTTAATTTTCCCCAAAGGTCAATAACCGATTCTTTATTCCACTTGTAATCCAGCTTCCCACCTCCGAAAACTATCGTTCGCAGACCATAATTATCGTAAATGCGACGATAAAGCTCGTCCCATCTGTCCAAGGGCCAGTCCTTCAGATAGAAGGCGGTAATAGGTGATGATGTAATATATTTATCCTTTTCAGAAATCCCGTTGGCTGACAATATGGACATCAGCTCGGCGCGGTCTTTTTCAGTGGCGGATGCCACATAGGTTTTGTTCAAATGATTTTGGGGGATGTTCAAATCCAGGGCTTCGTTTACAATATGACCAAGAACGTAGGGCTCATAGGTAAAGTCCATAGACTCCTGCCACTTTATATTTTTGCTCAGCCAGAATTTTCGCTTGTGTTCTATTCCTGCCCTTATTGGTACCCCTGCCAGTGCGGAAGTCATAGCGATTCGGTATGTCAGGTCCAGAAATATAGCCGCGTCATAGTTAAGAAGTTTTCTCCAGAGTTTGAAAAAACTGTCTCTTTTTTTGTTATAGCACATAACCTCGTCTATAAAGGGAAGGCCGTCTACCAAGTCACGGGCATTTTCTAAAATAAGAAGGGTGATATAGCTTTCAGGATAAAGCCGTTTAAGCTCCTTTATGACCGGAGTTGCCAGAATTACATCGCCAATGCCGCCTTGCTTGGAGATAAATATTTTACGAATATCTTTTTTCATTGGATCTACCTCTCAATCATCACTATTAAATTGTTTCGTTACAATTTTAGAAACTCCTGCATACATGAAATTATTACGCTGGTAATTTTTATGCCTATTCTCCTTGACATTTTCTTAAAAGCAGGTATAATATAACTCGCTGGACATGAGTGTTTGGCGGCATGACTCACTAGCTCAATTGGTAGAGCATCTGACTCTTAATCAGCAGGTTCGGGGTTCGAGTCCCCGGTGGGTCACCATTATGAATTATTTGGGTCTTGCATAGCAAGGCCCTTTTTGATATTTATTATACCATGCAATCTCAGCGAATGAAGTCTATTGTGAGCGCCAGAATTTAGCGCCATGTAAGGATTCATGGGAACCATTGTTTTGCATGGAGTTTGATTTTGTGAAAAAGCAGGAGGTATTGCTTTGAAAAAAATACTTATGATTCTGACACTTTGCGCAATGGTCGTAGTTGCCGGCTGCGGGGGTGTTTCTGAAAAAAAAGAAGACAAGTTCCATATAGTGACTTCATTTTATCCAATGTATATTGATGCTGCCAATATAGCCCAGGGAGTTGAAGGGGTTGAGGTCATAAATATGACAAAGCCACAGACCGGCTGTCTCCATGACTATCAGCTGACCACAGAGGATATGAAGACCCTTGAGAAGGCAGATGTTTTCATTATCAATGGAATCGGAATGGAGAGCTTCATGGAAAAGGCTATGGAGGCTCAAAAGGGACTCAAGGTAATAGATGCCTCCAAGTCGGATAAAATAAACGTGATAATGAATGGTGATGAGCCTAACCCTCATGTGTGGATGAGTGTTACCTATTCAATTGCCCAGGTAAAAGCTATTACTTCACAGCTTTGTGAACTTGATCCGGCCCATGAAAAGGAGTATAAGAAGAATGCGCTGGACTATGTGATGAAGCTGGAAAAGCTGCGTGAGGATATGCATGCGGAGCTGGATACTCTGCCCAATAAGGACATTGTTACCTTCCATGAGGCATTTCCTTATTTCGCCAAGGAATTCAAATTGCATATAGCAGCGGTAATTGAGCGCGAGCCGGGGACGGAACCAACTCCTAAGGAACTGGAGGATACTATTGGCATAGTAAGCAAGCTCCCGGTTAAGGCATTGTTCACAGAGCCACAGTATTCGCCCGCGGCGGCGGAAACAATAGCTCGTGAAACCGGCGCGCACGTTTATATTCTGGACCCTGTTGTGACAGGTGAAGCAAATGAAAAAGCAAGGGATGCTTATATCGATTCAATGAAAAAAAATATGGAGGTTTTAAGAGAAGCTTTGAAATAAAGTAGATGATGCAGAAGGAAAAAAGGTATTTCGCGTGGAATAAATACCATGTTGTTATTCTAGGAACGCAAAGCGGAAAAAGGGGTATATATCATGGGGCAGAAATTTAAGAACCTCCATATGCCGGTTGCCATAATCCTGGCGGTTTTGGTACTATCTGTTTTGCTGTTCTTTTGTTTCCATTTATGGCAGACGGAGCATAAGGTGGAACAACAGGCGTTTCCACTGTACCAGGACAATGCGTCATTTAAGCGGAGAGTGCTCTTCATAAGCTCGTACCATGATACATTTGAGACGGTAATGTCGCAACGAATGGGATTGATGGAGGTTTTCCAGAAGCATAACGTCCAAATGGATACTGCCTATATGGATACAAAGAACTATCCGACAGAGGAGAATGTTAGGTACTTCCACGATGTACTGAGCTATAAGCTCAAGCATCAGGCACCATATGATGCGGTGGTGCTGGGGGATGACGCGGCACTGCTTTTTGCGGAGAAATATCAGGATGAGCTTTTCCCGGGCATACCTATGGTATTTATCTGTGTCAACGATCGAAATACGGCGGAAAGTGCGGCAAATAATCCCTTGATAACGGGAGCTATTGAGAATTATTATCTTGAAGATACGATTGACCTGGCGAGGAATATGTGTCCAAGTGCCGTCAACATAATAGGAATATATGATGATACTCCACCCGGAATAGGTGATTACGCAGAGTTCATGGAGGTGGCAGAGTCCTATCCCGAATGTGATTTCATCGGTATTGACGCGTCGAAGCTGACAAGGGGAGAGTTTGCTGAGCGTCTTGCTCAAATCAGTGCTGACAGCATTGTTTTCTTCTTGGATGCCCATGATGATAAGGACGGAAATCGATATGGTGTTCCCGAGACGGCCAGATTGATCGCGGAATGCAGTCCGGTCCCCGTTTTTCGTGCGCTTGAGGGGGCAATGGGTGAGGGAATCATCGGCGGCAAGATGGTAGATTTTCGCGCCAGCGGACGTTGGGCAGCTAATGTTGTCATGAACATTTTCAATGGCGGTGATATCAAGACAATGCCGTTGGAGCTGGAAGGGGAAAGCAGCTATGTGTTTGATGCCCAGGTCATGGAGCACTACGGTATCCCCGAATCCATTTTACCGGAAGGGACCAAGCTCATTAGGCAGGAGCCCAGCTTCTGGAATGAGAACCGCAGTATACTGATTCCAACCATTGGGATAGTTGCTATACTTCTGCTTTTGCTGTTCATTGCTTTGAGGAATTACGAGCGAGTTTCCAGGATGAGCCAGAAGCTTACGGAAACCATCGAGCTTTTGGATTATCAATCCATGCACGACGCGCTTACGCGGCTTCCAAATAGACAGGCCGCGGAGGCAGAATTCAAGAGACGTATCCTGCGGCATCAGGACTTCACCACTATCATAGTGGATATGGACAATTTCAAGAAGATAAATGATTTCTACAGTCACTCGATAGGAAATGAACTTTTGAAGGCACTTGCTCAAAGGATTCGCGAAAGATTTCTTCGGGTATATCGTGGATCGTACGCGGCGAGGATTGGCGGAGATGAGTTCATTTTGGTACTTCCGGAGCTTTTGGAGGAGGAAAATACCGAGAAGCTGGAAAAAATTCTGGATATCTTCAGGGAACCAATCGTCCACGAAGAAAGAGTTGTTCCCTTGTCTGCCAGTATCGGAATAATCCGGTCCAATGATGAGGAGCTCAATACCACTGATTTGATTTTCGCAAACGCGGATATAGCGTTGGTGGACGCGAAGCAGTTTGGAAAAAATCAATATGTGTTCTATCGTTCGGAGACAAAACGCAGCCTTCAGCGGGCCAATGAGGTGGAAAACATCCTGCGAAGAGCCATCGAGAAAGAAGAGTTCAAGGTGCTGTATCAGCCTCAGGTAAATGCTGATACACAAAAGATGCATGGCTTCGAGGCATTGGCCAGACTTTCCAATGCGGATGTTTATCCCGGTGAATTCATTCCCGTAGCGGAAAATACGGGATTGATCGTTCAGGTGGGGCGTATAATCACCAAGAAGGTTATACAGCAGCTGGCTAAGTGGCGTGACGAGGGTCATCCGCTGTATCAGGTAGCCATAAACTATTCCTGTGGGCAGCTTGCAGATGAGAGTTATCCCAAATATCTTGGGGAACTCATGAAGGAGTACAAGATTCCATCTGATCTGATAGAGATTGAGGTTACTGAGAGTTTGTTTATTGCAAATAACAAGCAGGCTCATGATTTGTTCATTGATTTTGCCGCAATGGGCGTAAAGATGGCATTGGATGACTTTGGTACGGGATATTCGTCACTAAGCTATTTGACTTACTTACCTGTGGATGTGGTAAAGATTGATAAGGCTTTAATGGACACATATCTGCAGGATGAGATGGAAGACTTTATGAAGAATCTGGTTAAACTGATTCATTCGTTGAATATGAAGATAGTGGTGGAGGGTGTCGAGCATGTTGTACAGTTTGAAAAGCTGAAGAGATATCATGCTGATATCATTCAGGGTTACTATTTCAGTCGGCCTATGCCGGCTGAGGAAGCTATACAGTTTGATCCAAGTCATCCACAGGGCGAAGTGTGACAAACCCTCTCCGCAGCCGGAGGAGGCTTTGGCGCAGAGCTTTGGGGTCTGCTAAAAAGAGGATACCTTCATAAGGTAGCAACTGGAGTGTTTGTAATGACGTGGAAAAAAATAGGACTGCTTCTTTGTTCTGTTCTGTTGGTGATGATGTGGCTGCCAACTTACGCTATTGCGGGAGATAAGACGGATTTCAGCAAGACATTAGAGGGATTTCCGTTGCATTTAGGAGGAGATCCCAACTATGTTTTCGTTTGGGGAGATGAGTGGTCTGCCGACTACATCAAGAGGGACAGCCTGAAGCTGACTCGCCATGCTTCGCCTGCCTGCTATGAAATCACGGTGGAGGTGGCGTATGTGGCGGATGCTGCCAAGGGTGGAACAGAGATTGCCAGCACCAAGACCATAAGCTTTGAATATACCTTCGAAAACACTCGGCGGATGCTGTACTCGCCCGGGAATATAGAAAGCTGGATCTATATCGACTACGATAACAATCGCGGCATGAATGAGGAGAGAAAGGCCATTGGCGAAATGGCCTATTATCTGGTATTTGGGAAGCCATATTACGGATATCTTTCCGGATATGACAGCAGCTTTTACAATTCTGCCGGGCTGGCAGGTGTGAGAGGAGTGGCGCCGGCAGGCACTGAAGGGGACAATAGCTTTTTCGTCTGTCCGGGAACCATATATGAAGGCGGTGACGGATTTTCTCTATTCGTCAAGATTGGAAATGATGCCACCAAATTAAAGGACTATATATTGGAGTTTTCCATGAAAGAGGGCGTTTGGTATTATTCATATTACGTCCAAAATAAACCGCCACAGTGGGAGCTTCTTTCAGGAAGCCAGGTTTACCAGCGTATCTGGAGGATAGCGAATTATTACCGGAATCATTGATGTATGAAAAAATTGATAGGTATAAAATAAAGTCAAAAAGTCAAATATTTATTTGACTTTTTGACTTTTATTGTTATAATTAAGGTAAGGTGAAATGAACAAGAGCTATACAGGAGGAATTTATCATGGGTGAAGAAAGATATACAACACGGGCTTTGGGAGCGCTGCAGTCAGCCCAGCAGCTTGCCGCAATGCGTTACCATCAGGAGATTACGTCACTTCATACTCTTTTGGCGCTGGCAAAGGAGCCTGAAGGGCTCTTAGTCACGATTTTTGAGGAGAGCAATACAGATCTTCCTATGCTGAAGGTGACATTGGAAAAGGCACTGAACAGAATTCCAGCTGTCAAGGGGCAGGATCGGCTTGCCATGGGAATGGACATGGTTAGGGTGCTTGGCAAGGCTGATGAGCTTTCCAAATCCATGAACGATGACTACATCAGCACCGAGCATCTGCTGCTTGCGATCGTCACTGACGGAAGCGACGAGGCCCAGAGGATTTGCAGTGAGTTTAAGCTGACAAAGAGCGGAATACAGTCTTCCATAAAGAAGAACAGAAAGCAGAATGTACGCAATGAAAATCCCGAGGAGGGCTATAAGTCCTTGGAGAAGTATGGACGCGACCTTACTGCTGCCGCACGGGGAGGCAAGCTGGATCCCGTAATAGGCCGTGATGATGAGATTCGACGTACTATAGAGATATTGTCCCGCCGTACAAAGAACAATCCTGTACTGATAGGTGAGCCTGGGGTTGGTAAAACCGCAATCGTAGAGGGGTTGGCACGGCGTATTGTGGCAGGTGACGTGCCTGAGTCCTTGAAGAATAAGACCCTGTATTCTCTTGATTTGGGCTCGTTGGTAGCAGGGGCGAAGTTCAGGGGAGAATTCGAAGAGAGGCTGAAGTCTGTACTGGGAGAAATCGTGAAATCCGATGGCCAGATACTGCTGTTTATAGATGAGGTTCATACCGTAGTTGGGGCAGGAGCCGCTGAGGGTGCCATGGATGCGGGAAATTTACTGAAGCCAATGCTGGCCAGGGGTGAGCTTCGCTGCATAGGTGCTACAACCCTTAATGAGTACAGGAAGTACATAGAGAAGGATACGGCGCTGGAACGTCGCTTCCAGCCTGTAATGGTGGGGCAGCCCAGTGTGGAGGATACTATATCCATATTGCGTGGCCTGAAGGAACGCTATGAGGTGCATCATGGGGTTCGCATCCGGGACGCCGCGCTTGTATCCGCGGCAGTGCTTTCTGATCGCTATATTTCTGATCGATTCCTTCCGGATAAGGCGATTGACTTGGTTGATGAGGCTGCGGCAAAGCTTCGTACTGAGATCGAATCCATGCCGGGCCCACTTGATGAGATACGACGCAAGATAATGCAGCTTGAAATCGAGGAGCAGGCTTTGAAGAAGGAAACTGACACAGGCTCCGCGGAAAAGCTTCAGGCAATTACGGAGGAAAAACAGCAGCTTCAATTGGAAGAAAGAAAGCTGCGGCAGCAATGGGATAGTGAGAAACAAGCAATCCTAAGGGTACGCGCGATAAAGAAGGAAATAGATGAAGTCAATGGTCAGATGGAAGCGGCAGAGCGCGCGTACGATCTGAACAGAATGTCTGAGCTGAAGTATGGCAGGCTGCCTGAGCTGCAGAAAAAGCTGAAGGAGGAAGAAGAGAACATAGCCAAGCGCTCCGCAGGCTCGCAGCTTTTGAAAGAAGAAGTGGGCGAAGAGGACATTGCCAAGGTGGTAAGCCGTTGGACAGGAATTCCTGTAAGCAAGATGCTAACAGGGGAGAGGGAAAAGCTTATACATCTGGAGGATGTTCTCCATGAACGGGTAATTGGACAGGATGAGGCGGTAACGGCCGTCAGCGAAGCAATTTTGCGGGCAAGGGCAGGAATAAAGGATCCGAACCGCCCAATTGGCTCATTTATATTCCTCGGTCCTACGGGAGTCGGAAAAACAGAGCTGGCAAAGACGTTGGCAGAGGCGCTGTTCGATGATGAACGCAGCATGATTAGGATAGATATGAGCGAGTACATGGAGAAGCATTCCGTGGCAAGGCTCATTGGCGCGCCTCCCGGTTATGTGGGATATGATGAGGGAGGGCAGCTCACGGAGGCTGTTCGCCGTCGCCCCTACAGTGTCATCTTACTGGACGAGATTGAGAAGGCCCACAGGGATGTGTTCAACGTGCTGCTGCAGATCCTTGATGATGGACGCTTGACGGACGGTAAGGGACGCATGGTCAATTTCAAGAACACCGTCATAATCATGACCAGTAACCTGGGCTCCCACGAGATACTTAACAAGAGCTACGACGATGCCCAGACGGCGGTCAAGGAGATATTGAAGGATTACTTCCGTCCGGAGTTCCTGAACCGTGTTGATGATATAATCGTATTCAGGGCATTGGAAAGGGAACAGGTTAAGCAGATTGCGTCAATCCTTCTTGACAATCTCAATCATCGCCTGCAAAAGCAGCTTAAGCTCTCACTTAAGTGGACGGACAGCGCTTTGGACACTCTGGCAGAGCAGGGCTTCGATCCAAACTTCGGCGCACGTCCCTTGCGCCGTCTTCTCAGCCATACTGTTGAAACAACCCTTTCCAAGGAGATAATCAAGGGTGAAGTTAAGGAAGGCGATACAGTTGAAATAGGCTATCAGGATGGGAGATTTTCATTCAATAGGGTAAATAATTGATGTTCAAGCCTTTGACAATTGAAAGGTTGATTGATATTTAAAACTAAGTGAATTCCCTGTTCACGAAACGAAAAAAATGTGCTACAATGAACTCCGTGATATTTGCATTACAGCGGAGGAAGAGATGAGAATCATCACCGGATCTGCTCGCGGTTGCAGGCTTAAGGCGCCGAAAGGGATGCGCACGAGGCCGACATCGGACCGCATAAAGGAATCCTTGTTCAGCATTCTGGGAAGCTTCGTTCAGGGCAAAGAGGTTCTTGATCTTTTTGCCGGAACCGGCAGCCTGGGGCTGGAGGCTCTGTCCCGTGGCGCGGCTCGTGCCGTGTTTGTGGATCGTGCAACGGTGGACATCCTTCGCGATAATGCGGAACACACGCGACTTTCAGGACAGTCGGAAATACTTCGTGGAGACGTGTTTTCTGTTTTGCCGAGGTTGAAGCATGAGGGCAGGAGCTTTCAGCTTATATTCTGTGATCCGCCCTATAACGAAGGCCTCTGGGAGCGTGTCCTCGAATGGGTGGATGGTTCGGAGCTGCTTTCACCTGAAGGTCTCCTGATCATAGAGCATGGAGGAGATGAATCCATGCCCGAGGGGGAGCTTCGCAGTCTTTCCTGTATAAGGGAAGTGCGCTATGGGCATACCAGTGCCATTCACATCTTTCAGCGGTGATTCCGGAGGGGGCACATTATGAAAAGAGCAATTTGCTCTGGAAGCTTCGATCCAGTTACGATAGGGCACATTGACATTTTTGAGCGTGCGAGCCGCATGGTGGATGAGTTGACGGTGTGTGTCTTTTACAATGTCAATAAGCAGTCCTTTTTCCCGATTGAGGAGCGCGTTGAGCTTCTGCGGGAGTCTGTGAGACACATAGCCAATATCAGAGTGGATTCTTTCTCCGGATTATTATCGGATTATATGCTGGAACATGATATCAAGATTATAATCCGGGGTCTTCGCTCTGTTACGGATTTTGAATATGAACAGCAGTCGGCTCAGGCTATTCACCACATGTGTCCGGAAATAGAGACCATATTCCTGCTGTCGGATCCGCGTCATGCGTTTGTGAGTTCATCGCTGGTTCGGGAACTGGCTTGGTTTCGAGGGGATGTATCGAAATTGGTGCCGGAGTGTGTTGAGAGTGCGATAGCACATAGATTAGTTTGAAAGAAAGCAGGGGGATTCATGTCAGTACGTGAAACTTTGAATAGGATAGAGAATCTGGTAGCGGGGGCATCACATATGCCCCTTACGGAAAAGGTTATTGTTGATGAAGAGGATTTGGTGCATCTCGTGGAGGAGCTTCGGCGTGATTTGCCCAATGAACTGGAGCGGGCAGAGGAGATTATGCGCGAGAAGGAAAACATCATCAATTCCGCCCAGAATGAAGCGGAGGAGATATTGAAGCAGGCCAGGCAGCAGGCGGATATACTTGTGGATGAGAATGATATCATGACAAAGGCAAAGGATAAGGCTCAGGATATGATTCAGCAGGCTCATCAGCAGGAGCAGGAAATCATGGAGCGCACTATGCAGAATTCAAAGCAGCTTCGTGAGGATGCGGACCGCTATGCGAATCAGGTCTTTGATCAGCTTATCATACACGTATCCAATACATTCCAGGGAGTACAGCAGGCGGAGCAGGGACTTCAACAGGCACGTCAGGTGCTTCAGCAGGCAAAGGCACAGATGAATCAGGCCAGCCAGCAGGCTCAGTATGTTGCCATGATGGGACAGGCTCAAGCGGTACAGCAGCAGGCTCCACAGCAGGCTGCACAGCCCCAGTTCGCACCGCAGAATCCCCAAGCCCAATATGGCCAGCAGTATCAACAGGGCGGCCCTATGATGCCTCAGGGATAAATTTGGGAATCTGGAAGCAGGGCAATGAATAAAAGATTACTCATGCGTATGGACTTTACGCTGATAGCTGCGGTGCTGGGCATTCTTGCCATGAGTCTTGTTGTGATTGGAAGCGCGACCCATGCCAATGAGGCGAGGATGGGCCAGTTCTATTTCGTGCAGCGACAGGGGCTCTTCGCCATTGCCAATATAGGCATCGTATTTTTCCTGATGAATTTTGATTATAAGGCACTTCAGGGTTGTGGCAATAAGCTGTACATATTCAATCTGATAA
>DOYB01000224.1 GCA_003518745.1 Selenomonas sp.
CACGCTCCTGCATGAAGCGATAACCAAATACGCCGGCAACCACACCAACCGCAAGACCAATCCAAAAATCTGACTTCTGAAACATGTTCACCCGTCCTTCCAGTTTTAGTATCGCATCAAGTATCATGGTACCATTTTTCGACAAATAATTCAAGGGAATCATAATACTAACTCGATACAAAAATTTTATCAATAATAATTCTTATTGTCAATATCAATTATTTCAAATTTCCCATAAACTCTGTTTTCCGATATGCGCGAAAGCAAAGCTCTATATTGAGAAAATTTACATCAAATGCAGGAATGCACTAACCTAGGTAGAATACTGTATATGTGTGCTTTGCAAGAAGCAGTGTGCCGGCAAATAGACGAAACTTACGCGGCTTCTCAAGCAACACGCGACTCATATTGGAGAAGGCTCCTTTCTAAAATTTCCCACTAAGATGAGGTGTTCTATGAACCTTTCAAACGAAAAAAAGAAATACTCATATCTGTCAAAGGACTCATTCCCCATTCTCTGTGTGGTATTGGCCAGCTTTTTCATGTGCGCCGCGGTCTCCATGTGGTCATTGCATAATTTGGCCCGCTCCAACGCAAAGGAAGTCAGTTCAATGGTCGCTGCCCGTGTCTATGATATCCTGAGCAGCAACACCAGCGAGCCTGTAACCGTATCCAGAACCATGGCCGCGGAAAAATCCCTCATGGATGCGTTAGAGCAGGAGTCCTCAAAGAGCGAAGCAGAAAATGTTGCCTATTTCCAAGAATATCTCTCCCGTTTGAAAAATAAACTGAACTATGACGCGGCTTTTGTGGTTTCTGAAAAATCCAGGCGCTACTATACCTTCAAAGGGCTCAACAAGACAGTGGATCCAATCAATGATCCACACGATGTCTGGTACTCAGCATTCTTAGAATCCGGCAAACCATATGATTCAGATGTGGACAACGACGAAACAAAGAGCGGCCAATGGACTATCTTTGTAAACGCGCGTATAGAAGATAATAATGGAAACCTCTTGGGTGTTTGCGGCGTAGGCGTAAGCATGACAAACTTCCGTGAGCTTTTCAAAGAGCTGGAAAACGAGCACCACGTAAAAATAAACCTTGTGAACAAGAATGGTCTGGTGCAGGTCGATACCGATGAAAGCAAGATAGAATCCACTGTTCTTGACATCAATATACCCGCCATCCAGGGACGCAAGGACTATGTACCCATCGAAGCGGAAAACGGAGATTTCGTGGTAACCAAATACCTGGATGATTTAGGCTGGTATCTGGTGGTTCGCAATGATAATCTAATAACCGGTTCAAATCTGATCAATATCTTGACCTGGAATGTCCTGATGTTCCTGCTTGTCATCGCGGTTATCATGACGACCTTGATCATCATGATGCGCCGCAACCACCGGAAATCATACCTTGCCCAGCGGCTCAATGAACAGATAGCCTCCACCGTTCAGCTTTACAGCTTTGCCAGAGAGTTCGACATAATCGACAACACCTTCAGTGATATCATGTCAGAGACCCATAATATTGATGACGCGCCCCTTGTAAAGCAGGGGGATGCTCAGAACGCGCTCCGTTCTCACGTGCTGAAGCTCGCTGACCCCGCATATCATAACCAGCTCAACAAATTTGTGGAGTTTTCCACCTTGGATCAGCGTCTGAAGAATCACAATGTCATCACCACGGAATTCCTCAGTGTAAAGGATCACTGGCTCCGCGGTCGTTTCGTAGTGTCGAAGCGTACGCCCCTTGGAAAGGTTGCCCGCGTGCTATGTCTGGCGGAAAATATCGACGAGGAAAGAAGGACCCGTGAGTCCCTGCAGGTCATTTCCGAGCGCGCCCTCGCGGCGAATCAGGCCAAATCCGCCTTTCTTTCCAATATGTCCCATGAGATACGAACCCCCATCAACACCATGCTGGGCATGAACGAGATGATTCTGCGGGAGTGCAAGGACCGCGCCATACTGTCCTATGCGGAAAACGTCAGCTCTGCCGGGCATATACTGATGGCGCTGGTCAATGATATCCTGGACTTCTCCAAAATCGAGGCAGGCAAAATGGAGATTATCCCCAGGGAATATAACCTATCCTCCCCCATCCACGATTTGATGCAGCTTCTGAAGTTCCGTGCTGAGGAAAAGGGGCTTGCCTTCTCAGTAGACATAGATCCTCAAACGCCAAAACGGATGCGTGGAGATGACATACGAATAAGGCAAATCATCACCAACCTTCTGACAAATGCCGTGAAATACACCCAGAGCGGCACCATCGTCTTTGGCATAGAATACGATAAAATTGATGATAACAGGGTACTCCTGCACATCTATGTCAAGGATTCCGGACAGGGCATAAAGAAGGAGGACATGAAAAAGCTCTTCTCAAAATTCGAGCGTATCGGCGAGGAAGAACACCGAAACATCGAGGGTACCGGGCTTGGAATGCCCATTACCATGCAGCTCCTGAAAATGATGGGTTCTAAGCTTGAGGTTGAAAGTATTTACGGTCTTGGTTCCCGCTTCTTCTTCAACCTGGAGCAGGAGGTTATTTCCTGGGAGCCTCTGGGCAACGTAGAGGAATTGGACAAAAATGCCCCCTCCCACATAGCTCAACAGGATGAAGCCTTTACCGCCCCCGATGCAAACGTACTTGTAGTAGATGACAATCAAATGAATCTCGTTGTGTTCAAGAATCTCCTAAAGAAAACCGGCATAAAAGTGGACATTGCCTCCGGTGGCTACGAGGCTCTGGAAATGACAGAAGCCAAAAAATACGACCTTATTTTCCTGGATCACATGATGCCGGAAAAGGACGGCGTTGAAACCCTTCATGCCCTAAGGAAACAATCCTACGGGCCAAACAGCAAAACCCCCGCAGTCTGTCTCACGGCCAATGCCGTTTCCGGCGCGAAGGAATACTATATGAAGGAAGGCTTCCATGACTACCTCTCCAAGCCCATAGTCCCGGCCAAACTGGATAAACTGCTGCTGAAATTCCTGCCGTCTGAGAAGATTCATGGGACCTCTGACAAAATCGAGGGATAAGATATGATAATACGCTTTAAAGAAGCTCTGGTAGAAAAACTTTACAATAGCCCGCGAAAAACCAGGGTACTTGTTTTTTTCGGCATCCTGGTTGGCTTCATGTTGTGCAATCTGGTATCAATCTGGTCGCTTGACAGGATGACCCGTGACAACACAAAAGCCATGAACACTATGCTGGCGACACGCATCCATGAGACTATAGTCAACAGTGTCAATGAACCAATGGATGTAACAAAGACAATGGCCGCTACAAAATACCTAAAGGAAACACTGCAAAAAGAAGGCAGTATGGACGATGCTGAATTTACCGGATATATGCGGAAATATCTGGCAGAGCTGAAATACACCTTTGACTATGATACCGCCTTCGTAGTTTCTGACAAAACCAAGCGCTACTACACCTATGACGAGGTAAAGACTATTGACCCTGTCAACAAAACAGAGGATTTGTGGTATTCCTTTTTCGTTGACCACAAAAGAGCCTACGATATCAGCCTTGACACGGACAATCTTCTTCCGGGGCAATGGATCATCTTTTCCAATGCCAGAATTGAAGATGACAATGGGCAGCTCCTGGGAGTCTGCGGCGTAGGTGTGAATATCACTGACCTGCAGGAGCTTTTTCGCGCTCTGGAGAAAAAGTATCACGTAAAGATTAATCTTGTGGACAAAAACGGCCTCGTAAAACTCGACACCAACAACATGAAAATCGATCAGGTCTACTTAGGAAAGGAAGGCACCGAGAAGGCTGCCAATGAAGGATATATCTACAGCAATCTGAATGACGGCAGCTTCAGCGTAACCAAATACGTGGACAATCTTAACTGGTACCTGGTGATTACCGGCAGTGACACCACCTTTAATCACGATTTCGCGAAAATCATCGCCATCAACGTGCTCCTCTTCTTCCTGATAGTTACAGTCGTATTCCTCTTTATGCTGGTAGTCCTAAAAAGCTATGACCTAAAGGAACGTGAAACCGCTCTCCTGACCCGCCGAATGACGGCTGCGGCGCAGATCTATCTGGATTTCCAGGAAATAAACCTCATCACCAACACCTTTGAAAATGCTCTGGATTACAGGATCAATCAGCCTCATGTGACTCACGCTGTCCAAGAGGACGCTCAACAGAAATTCCTGCTTCATGTAGATTCCTATGTGGATGAAACCTGCAGGAAGCAATTAAAGGAATTTCTGGATTTTTCCACCTTGGATGAGCGGCTTGATAACCGCAAGACCATTGCCACCGAATTCCTGACCACGGATAAACGATGGATGCGTGGCCGCTTCATTGTCAGCCAGTACACATCTCTGGGCAAGGTATCCACCGTCCTTTGGCTGGTGGAGAATATAACCGAGGAACGGCAGAGCCGTGAAGCTCTGATGGATATCTCCGCCAAGGCTACAGCAGCCAGCAATGCCAAGTCAGCCTTCCTTTCCCAGATGTCACACGAGATACGCACCCCCATAAATACGGTTCTTGGTATGAACGAGATGATACTGCGTGAGTCCAGGGAAAGGCAGACATTGGACTATGCTGAAAACATCCGGACAGCTGGCACCAGTCTCATGAC
>DOYB01000125.1 GCA_003518745.1 Selenomonas sp.
GATTTTCTGGAGGCTCCCTTATTCTCCCCTACGATAGCCAGGGTTTCATCCTCCATGCGGTGACGCTCTTCCGGATTATCAAAGAGATTTACAACTTCCTTCTGCAGTTCATCAGGATTTTTCACGGTAATGCAGGCATTACGCTTGGAAAACAGCGCATGGGTATCCTTGAAATTGAACATATTGTGTCCCACTATAATTGCCTTACCGTGGGCTGCAGGTTCCAGAATGTTGTGCCCTCCGTGACTCACAAGGCTGCCGCCTACATATATTACGTCTCCGATGCTATAGACTTTTCCAAGTTCGCCGATAGTATCCAGGATTACTATATCCTCACCCCTGGGTTCCCTCTTTTGAAGTTCGGTGCGAGTTGCCACTGAAAAGCCGGATTTCTTGCATATATGCACCACTTCTACGGTCCGAAGGAGTTCACGTGGCGCTATGACCAAACGCGCCTCGGGATGACTCTCCCTTACGGCCTTGAAAGCCTGCAGCACATAGGTCTCCTCACCTCGATGGGTACTTCCTGCCAGCAGAATCCCCTTCGCACCCTGAAGGCCCATTTCCTTGAGGATATTCTCTCTCTCCTCGGGACTCACATCCGTATAAGTCTGGTCGAATTTCGTATTCCCGGTAACGGTGACCAGTTCGGGTGCGGCTCCCAAATGACGAATGTATTCGGCATCGATGGGGGATTGCATCGCAAAGAGCTTTACCGTACCAATCATATCTGAGAGCAGGGTATACATGTACTTGTAGCGTTTAACGCTCTTGTCGCTTATGCGCCCATTGACCATCATCACAGGAATCCGCAGGTGTCTGGCGGTCTTCAGGAAATTGGGCCAAAGCTCCGTCTCCACGGGCAGGAACACCCTTGGGTGAATCCGTCTCAATACATGCTCCGCGACACCCGGCAAATCCAATGGGAAGTAAATAATGCTGTCCGCATCCTTTATGATACGATTCGCCATTTCATACCCGCTTGTGGTGACCACTGAGACAAGTATTGGACTGTTGCCGAATTCCTGCCTGAACTCCTTAATGAGCGGACTTGTTGCCACGATTTCCCCCACGGAAGCCGCATGAACCCATATGCAGTTTTTCTTTTCTACCTTGTCCAAGGCATGCTCAGGGAAAAACCCAAGACTCTGCCTAATACGTTCGATGAAGCCCTTTTCCCTCACCGAGCGTAGCAGGAATACCGGAATAATCAGTATTACGACAAGGATTGCTGCCATATTATAGAGAAATTGCATGTCGCTTCCCCTTTATCATACATCTGCTTTGTTGAACTGTATATTATACAGATTACTATAAAGACCCTTCTTCTCCAGAAGCTCCTCATGGGTCCCATGCTCCTTGACCTCGCCATGGTCTATGACGTAAATCTGATCCGCGTTGAACACCGTGGAAAGCCTATGGGCTATAACGAACGAGGTACGTCCCACCATCAGGTTATCCAGAGCTGCCTGCACTACCTTCTCACTTTCAGTGTCAAGGGCCGAAGTCGCCTCATCCAAAATCAATATACGGGGATTTTTCAGGATAGCCCTGGCAATGGCCATACGCTGACGCTGTCCTCCTGAAAGATTCAGGCCTCTCTCCCCTATCTGTGTCTGATAACCTTCAGGAAGCTCCCTTATGAAGGCATCCGCATTGGCAGCCTTGGCTGCGGCCACTACCTCATCATCCGTGGCCTCCAGCCTGCCGTATCGGATATTTTCCATTACGGTAGTACTGAAAAGCATGGTTTCCTGAGGCACAATGCCGATCTGCTCTCTGAGTGACTCTATTGTCACGTCCCTAATGTCATGACCATCAATCTTTATCGCGCCTTCGTTTACATCATAAAACCTCGGAATAAGGTTTGCAATGGTGGATTTTCCCGCGCCACTTGGCCCAACAAAGGCAATCATCTGGCCCGGCTCCGCCTCAAGGCTCACATTCTTGAGAGCGGGAGCGTCTCCGCCATAGGTAAAGGTAACATCCTCGATGCACACATGCCCATGGGTAGCCGGCAGTGGCTTTGCGTCAGGTTTGTTATGTATGGGCTCTTCCATGTCCAGTACGGCGAAAATACGATCCACGGCGGCCATGGCCTTCTGCACGTTTCCATAGACCCTGGAAAGGCGCTTAACAGGATTTGCCAGATTCACCGCGTATGTCAAAAAGGCCACCAACGCGCCGGCAGTGATTACCCCGTTGACCACTTCATATCCGCCGAACCATACGATGAATGTCACCGCGATGGCCGCGAGGAACTCCACCGTAGGAGTCAGCAGACTGGTTAACTGGACATTCTTCATGGCTGCCCTGAAGTTCAGGTAATTCTCTTCATTGAATCTCTCAATCTCATAGTCCTCCCGGACAAAGGATTTCACAACACGTATGGAAGAAATGCTTTCCTGTAAAAGAGACGTAATGTCAGCAAGCCTCTCCTGTATAACCCTGCCGGTTTCCTTGATCTTTCTTCCAAAGATTTTCATGGCCTGGCCCACCATTGGTATGACCACCAAGGTGAGCAGGCTCAGCTTCCAGTCCAGATAAACCATGAGGACCAGTGAGCCTATCAGGATTGCCCCCTCTGTCACCATCTCGATTAGGTTGTCCACCAGAGCTGTCTGTATGGCATTGACGTCATTGGTCATATAGCTCATGGTTTCGCCTGTCTGATGCTTATCGAAATACGCGATTGGCATGCGCTGGAATTTCCTGAACATGACCTCCCGCACGTCGATTATGACCCGCTGGCCTATGTACGAAACAAGATATGACTGCCCATAGTAGAAGATACCCCTGAAGAAGAACACCACCACGATTCCCACTGAAATGAGATTCAGCAGCACCACGTCCTTCTCCATCAGGACCTTATCTATCATATCCTTTATTATCCACGGAACATAGAGATTCGCCCCGGCCGCGCAAACTATGCATACGATAGCCAGTGCAAGCCGTTTCAAGTAAGGCCGCATATACTGCAGCAGCCGCTTGTAATTCTTCATACACCATCCTCCTGGGTATCGTATCGTACCGCCGCGGCCAATATCTTCTCCGCGGCGCGCCTTGAAGCACCGGGGGCGCCAAGCTTTGCCGAAGCTCTTTTGAGCTTCTCGACAACCATGTTCCTCTCCGATTCCCCCACATAGAGCTTCCGGATTTCCTCAGCTATCCTGACAGGCTCTGCTTCATCCTGCAGCAGTTCCGGCTGAACACGTTCCCCCAAAAGAAGATTTGGAAGGCTTATGTGCTCCACATGAACCAAAAGTCTACCTATCATATAGTTGAGCCGTGCCATACGATAAACCACCACGCAGGGAAGCCCAAGGAGAGCCGCCTCCATAACCACAGTACCGGAGGTGGCTATGGCAGCATCCGCGACCGACATAAGCGAATAACGGAATTCCTCCGTCAATTCAACGGGGACACCCGACTTTGATATCTCTGCTTCCAACTGTTTACTGTCAATTCCGCTGGCCACTGGCAGGAAAAACCTTGTCCCCGGATTATCACGAATTAACAGCTTTGCCGCGTCAAGCATCACGGGAAGAAGCATCCGAATCTCCTGTTTTCGGCTTCCTGGCAGCAGGAGAACAACATGGTCTCCATGATTTATGTGGAAATATTCTCTTGCGGCATTTCCATCCAATTCTGCCTTTACCTTATCCACTAACGGATTTCCGACAAATGAGATATTGGCTCCTGCATCTTCATAAACCTTGGTCTCAAAAGGAAAAATCGCCAAGAACTCATTGGCAATAGCCGCGCAG
>DOYB01000202.1 GCA_003518745.1 Selenomonas sp.
TCAAGCAATGCGGATGTGGCGGAACTGGCAGACGCGCTGGATTTAGGATCCAGTGCCGCAAGGCGTATGGGTTCGAGTCCCTTCATCCGCACCACAGATGATTCAGCGTCCTTGGGAACCTTCGAGGTCTTTCCTCCGTTCCCTGGGGCGCTTTTTTGAATGGGGTGTACCATGACTGAAATCGTAGAAGATAAATTAAAACTGCTGCCTGATTCCCCCGGTGTCTATATCATGAAAAATGCCCAGGGGAAAATAATCTATGTTGGAAAAGCAGTTGTCTTGAAGAATCGCGTACGACAGTACTTCCAGCAAAATAAGGCTCATACGCCGAAGGTACGCGCCATGGTGGAAAAGATTGCCGACTTCGAGATTATCATGACCTCCTCCGAGGTAGAGGCGCTGATTCTGGAATGTAACCTCATAAAAAAGCATCGCCCCCGTTACAACATCAGCCTCAAAGATGACAAAACCTACCCCTATGTAAAAGTGACCCTTGCTGAAGAATACCCCCGTATATTCATCACCCGCAGGGTAATGAAGGACGGCTCGAAATATTTTGGCCCCTATACCAATGTGACAGCGATTCACGAAAGCCTGAAGCTCCTGCGCCGGCTCTTTCCCCTGCGAACCTGCCGCAGACTTGGTGAACGTCCCTGTCTGGAATACCATATAAAGCGCTGTCTGGCTCCATGTGTGGGGAAAGTGGAAAAATCCGAATACGATTCCATGATACAATCGGCAATATACTTCCTTGAAGGCCGTACGGAGAAGGTCGAGAGGGAACTTTCCTCGCAGATGCAAGAGGCCGCGGAAGAATATCGCTTTGAGGCCGCCGCACGGCTTCGTGACCAGTTGGCAGCAGTCAGAAAAGCCGCGGAAAAGCAGAACATTGTGACCGGAGAGGGTGATCAGGATGCCGTTGGCATGGCCCGTTCCGATCTTGGAGTGTGCGTACAGATTTTTCTGGTACGGGGCGGCAAAATGGTAGGAAGGGAACACTTCCTCCTCAACGGCAGTGAGGACGAAACGGATGAGGCAGTGTTGACCGCCTTCCTCAAGCAATATTACAATCAGGCCACATTTGTGCCCCATGAAGTCCTCCTCCCCATAAGTTTAGAGGAAAGCAACCTTCTGGAAAGCTGGCTTTCCGACAAAAAACACGGAAAGGTACAGATTTTCGTACCACAAAGAGGCACCAAGCGGGATCTGGTGAAAATGGCTGAAGGAAACGCCTCCAAATATTTGTCGGATGAAGCTGACCGCATAAAACAGGCAAACGCCCAGACCATTGGCGCGGTTGAGGAACTGGGGCGATACCTTGGCCTTAGCAGACTGCCCAATCGTATGGAGTGTTTCGACATCTCCCATAATCAAGGCTCAGAAACCGTCGCCTCCATGGTGGTTTTCGAAGGCGGGCTCCCCAAGAAAGAGGACTATAGACGCTACAAGATACGCAGTACCGAGGGCAAGCCCGATGACTTCAAATCCATGAGGGAAGTCACAAAACGCAGATACGGAAAACTTACAGCGGATGAACTGCCTGACCTCATAGTAATCGACGGAGGCAAGGGTCAGCTCTCCTCTGCCCTTGAAATCATAAGGGGTGCCGGGCATCTGACAGTACCTGTGGTAGGTCTTGCAAAGCAATTCGAGCTTATCTTCGTGGAAGGCTCCCCGGATCCTGTGGAGTTGCCTCGACACAGCCAGTCTCTCTACCTCATACAGCGCATTCGTGACGAGGCCCACAGATTTGCCATCACCTACCATCGCAAGCTTCGCGGCAAGCGCAACCTGGTTTCGGTGCTGGATCATATAGACGGCATAGGCCCCACCCGCAGGAAAAAGCTTTGGAGCCACTTCGGAAATCTGGATGAGATAAAAGCCGCCTCCGTGGAGGAACTTGCTTCAGTTGAGGGAATGAACAGACCCGCTGCCGAAGCAGTATATAATTTTTTTGCTGCCCAGCGACGATTGAAGGAATAAATATAGTATACAATTCCCAAAAGATATGCTAAACTTAGCAAGAGTATGTATTAAAGAGGAGGGCATTTCATGAAAACTTGGGCATGCACTGTTTGCGGATGGATTTATGACGAAGCAAAGGGCGATGAGGATTATGACCTCAAGGCCGGAGTACCCTTTGAGGATTTGCCGGAGGACTTCGTCTGCCCGGTCTGCGGAGTGGGCAAGGACGATTTTGAGGAACAGTCTTGATCGCTTGCCAGAAAATGTAGGTGAGGAGCGGCTATCGTCGCTCCTCTTGTGCGTGTTTTCACACAGGAATAATGTCAGGTTTCGTATCCTCGTCTTATGATGTATTCATATTTCTTCATACTTGGTTTCAATTTTTCATGGAGTGATAGATTTGCATAAATCGATTCGTAAAATGGCTATATGGGGAATCCTCGCGGCATGTCTCGCTATGCCTCCTGCTTCCGCATACGCCATGCCGGATATACTTTCCGTTTCTGAAGTACAAAACGGGATGACCGGCACAGCTTATACAGTAGTGGAACCATCAGGCGATATAGAGCCGTTTCAGGTTGATATAGTTGGAGTTGTGAGCGGCGGAAAAGGCTCAAACAGCATGATCATGGCAAAAGCATACGGTCCGCTGATTGACAGAGCCGGAGGTGTGCTTCAGGGAATGAGCGGCAGTCCCGTCTACATAGATGATAAACTTGTAGGGGCAGTTGCCATTGGTCTCAAGGAAATGAACCTTGACACATTCTTTATCACCCCCATAGAGAACATGCTTCCCCTTTGGGATATGCCCGATAACAAAAACAAGATAAAATTCAAGTCAATTGATTTGAAGAAGGCCGCCGAAGAAAGGGAAAAGGCCAAGAAGAAAGAGGAAGAACAGGCCGCTAAAAAGGATGCAGCAAAGTCCGGTGATAATGCAAAGAACAGCAAAGAAGCGAATGAATCCTCCAAGGATACCGGCGCCAAGGAAAAGTCTAATTCAGCTGCCGACAGCAAAGACTCACCTAAAGATAAAGAATCTGAGTCAAAAAAAGCCAACCCGGTAACCGGTGATGAAAAATCCCAATCCGCGGAAACACCCCCGGCAACCGAGGAAAAGTCACCGGAAACACCTTCTCAGTCAGAAACGATACTCGTTCCCGAATTCACGGATATCGCCGCAGATGAGGCAGCTAAAGAGCCCCCTGTGGAGTCCTCCGGAAGCGCTGACAATGTGGCCGCCGCGACTGATGGAACCACGGAGCATAAATCCCTGCTGTGCGTATCCGGCTTCGGTCGTGACGGCATGAATTACTTGAGCAATCAGTTTGCTCACTTCGGAAATTTGCAATTCCTTGAAGGCGGCAGTCCAATGGATGCCGACGGAACGGTCGTATATGATGCTGTGCTTGAGCCCGGCGGTCCCATGGGGGTTGCTCTGATGTATGGAGATTTCTCCATAGCAGCCACAGGAACAGTTACGGCAGTAGATGGGAATCGTGTTCTGGGCTTTGGCCATGAATTCCTGCATCAGGGTAATGTGAACTACTTCATGACAGATGCCTCGGTGATAGGCACCATCAATGGACAGAGCGCAGGCATGAAGATAGCTAATGTTGGCAATATAGTGGGCCGTGTCAATCAGGACAGATCCACGGGAGTTGCCGGCATTCTCGGAAAATTCCCTGAGGTGGTGCCTGTGCGCATCCACGTCAAGGATAATACCCTTGGCCGTGAGGAAGACTACGGCGTACGCATCGCCTACAATGAAGACCTCCTTCCTCAACTCGGAGCTACCGTAGTCTACGCCGCTCTTAACAAGGTGGCAGACACAGTTAACGGCAGCACCGCCACGGTTCACTTCACCATCAGGACAAACGCCACCAGAAGCGGCAAGGTTGAACGCGCCAACATGTTCTACAATGTCTCTGATGTGGGCCAGATAGCAGTTATGGAAATGGCTCAGGCTATGACCCTTATCTGCACCAATCCGGCAGAGGTCTCAGATATACTGGATGTGCAGGTGGATGTGGAGCTTTATGGTGGCCGGAAGACAGCTACCCTTATTTCTGCCGTACCGGATAAGACCCATGTGAAACCCGGAGATACTGTAACCTTTAAGACCAAGCTTAAGCCCTACCGTCAGCAGGAGGAAGAGCTTAAGATTCCCTACACCGTGCCCAAGACCCAGCCGGAGGGGCGGCTGAATCTTGACCTAAGAGGCGGCGGCCTCATACCTGTGTCCCAGGCTGCTCTTTTCCAGCAGCAAGCATTGGTAATACCTTCAGAGGACGGCAGGCTGCCCACCACGGAGGAGAGCCTCAACACCCTGTTGAACTCCGGCAGAAACAATGAAATCATCATTGCTCCCGGCCCTGTTACTGATGTCCAGAGCGAACGGGAACAGAAAAAAGCTATTCGTGACGCCATCCAGGCGGCCAAAGAAATATCTAACCACAAAGCTAATTTACTTGGCGACAAAAAGGACGGAAAATCCGCAGAGACCAAATTTGAAACGAATTACATCATCGAGAATGCCATTCGGGCAAGCCTACAGGTGGAGCGGTAGTTATCCGAGAGAGGAATGGATCCCTAATGGAAAAATTGGTAATACACGGCGGACATAGGCTGGAAGGAAGGGTCAAGATCAGCGGCGCTAAGAATGCGGTACTTCCCATTATCGCGGCTACGCTGCTGGGACAGGACCGCCCCAGTTGTCTTGACGAGGTGCCTGCCCTTGATGATGTACATACCATCACCAAGGTTTTACTGCAGCTCGGGGTTCAGGCCGAGTTCAATGAAAGTGAGCACCGGTTGACGGTTAACAGCTCAGAAATCAAGAGCTGCGAAGCACCCTATGACCTGGTAAGAAAGATGCGGGCCTCCTTCCTGATAATGGGACCGCTGCTTGCCCGCTGCGGAAAGGCAAAAATCTCCCTGCCCGGAGGCTGCGCAATCGGCACGCGTCCCATAGACCTGCATCTAAAGGGCTTTGAAGCCCTCGGCGCAAAAATTGTGATAGGTCATGGCTTCATAGAGGCAACCGCGCCCGAGGGACTCACGGGAGCGCGTATCTATCTGGACTTCCCAAGCGTTGGGGCAACGGAAAACATCCTTATGGCCGCCTCCATGGCAAGGGGGCAGACCGTGTTGGAAAACCCGGCTCAAGAGCCCGAAATAGTGGATCTTGCCAACTACCTGAACGTCATGGGAGCAAAGATTCGCGGCGCCGGCACTAATGTCATAAAAATCGAGGGCAGACCGAAGCTCGTAGGCAGGGACTACACCATCATACCCGACCGTATCGAAGCCGGAACCTATATGGTGGCCGCTGCTATGACACAGGGAGATGTCTACATCGAAAATGCCATAACCGAGCATCTGAAGCCCGTTATCGCGAAGCTGAAGGAAGCAGGCGTCACCATCCTTGAGGATGTGGACGGTGTCCGTGTGACCTGCGAGAAATTCCCAAAGGCCGTGGACATAAAGACCATGCCCTACCCCGGCTTCCCCACTGACATGCAGGCACAGTTCATGGCCATGCTGACCGTTTCCGTAGGAACGGGAATGGTCACCGAAACAGTCTTCGAGAACCGCTTCATGCATGTTGATGAGCTCAAGCGCATGGGGGCCAAAATCAAGATTGACGGACGCACCTCCGTTGTCGAGGGTGTTGAACACCTTACGGGCTGCCAAGTAAAGGCAACAGATCTCCGGGCAGGCGCGGCAATGGTGCTCGCGGGACTGGTGGCGGAGGGTGAAACCCAGATCGGGTACATCCACCATATCGACCGTGGCTATGACAATCTGGTCGGCAAACTTGTATCCCTTGGCGCTGATATCAAGCGTGTAGACAATTAAAAACAACCTTCAGGCGTGTCCAAATGATTTTGGCACGCCTTTTCATTACACAACGGGAGGATATGCTATGCTCGAATTTATTGTGGGACGGGCGGGCACGGGCAAAACCCACGCCTGTCTTGAGGCAATGAAGAAGTCCATGGAGAAAAATCCCTTGGGCCCTGCCCTGATACTTTTAGTCCCGGAACACATGACCTACCGCATGGAACGGGAGCTTGCCGTCTCTATTAAAAAGGGAAGCGGCTTCCTTCGTGCCTATGTGCTGGGCTTCAGGCGCTTTGCCCGTCAGATACTGCTGGAAACAGGAGGCGGATCCCGCCCGCGAATCACAGAGGTTGGACGCAGGCTTCTCCTAAGACGTATCATCGGAAAACGGCATGAAGAGCTGACCTTCTTCGCTCGGGCCGCAAAACAGCGAGGATTCGGGGAATCCCTTTCCGAAATGATTCAAGAGCTCAAAAGCTATCGCATTTCCCCGGAAACCTTGAAAAACACGGCCAAGAATATCCCCAACCCACAGCTTTCGGAAAAAATTTCCGAGCTTGCCCTACTTTCCGCAGACTTCGCCGCGGCCATGGAGGGCAGAGAAACCGACGCGGAGGACATGATGGAAGCACTGGCGCAAAGGATTCCCTATTCAAAGCTGCTGGAAGGGGCCAACGTATACGTAGACGGCTTCGTTTTCTTCAATCCCCAGGAAAAAGCAGTGCTTAGGGCTCTTATCGAAAAAGTAAAGGATGTTCATATCACCTTAACTATGGACACCAGCAAAGGCTCATGGGAGAACCACAATCAGGCAGGACTTTTCCATCGATCCTACGAAACCTTTTCCATGCTTTGGAACATGTCCAAAGAACTAAAAATAACTCCAAAAATCCATAAGACGGAAACCTTCCACAGGTTCCATAAGCCAGCCCTTCAAATACTTGAGCAGCAGCTCTTACGTCTGTCCCCCAGGCCTGCCAACGAAGGGGACGGCGTACATATCGTAGAAGCGGCAAACCAACGCATTGAGGTGGAGGCTATGGCAGCGGAAATCCTCCGTCTATGCAGAGAAGAAAACTATCGCTGCCGTGACATAGGAATCCTGGTAAGGGATCGTGAGGCCTATGGCGGCCTGCTTCCGCTTGTTCTTGAAGACCATGACATTCCCTTCTTCGAGGACCACAAACGTCCCGCAATGCACCATCCTCTGGCGGAGCTCATGCGCTCTGCCCTGGATATGCTTCACGGCTGGAGATATGAAGCCCTGTTCCGCTGTCTGCGTACAGGCTTTTTCCCCATCCCATGGGCCCAAATAGACCAGTTGGAAAACTACGTGTTGGAATTCGGTATCAGAGGCGAGAGCCGCTGGGCCATGGAAAAGCCATGGAAATGGCACCGACGCTCTGTAGACGAAGACAGCGACGAAATTCCTGAAAAACTTGAGGAAAAGCTTGCGGAGATTGATCTGGTACGCCGACAGGCAGTCTCTGCCCTGCTCCCCTTTGCTGCTGAAGTCAAGAAAGCAAGAACGGTAAGGGAAATCACTCTGGCTTTATATCACCTGCTGGAGCAGCTTAACGCAGCAGAACGTCTCAAGGAATGGGCAAAGCAAAGTGAGGATCGTGGAATGCTGGCCATGGCAAAGGAGCATGGTCAGATATGGGAGGATGTAATAGAGCTTCTGGAGCAACTTTCAACCGTAAGCGGAGACGAGGAAATCAGTCTCCGTGACTTCGAAGCTGTGCTGGGTGACGGACTGGACGCGCTTGAAATGTCCCTGATTCCCCCCGGACTGGACTATGTGACCATTGCCCCCTTTGACCAGAACAGCCTCGCAAACGCAAGGGCCATCTTCATATTGGGGGCAAACGAAGGCAGCATGCCGCAGAGAGCCGCTGAAAAGGGGCTTCTCTCAGACGGCGAGCGGCTGCGTTTGAAGGAAGCTGGTCTTGAAATCTCCTCAGGAGGGCAGGAAAATATCTTCGCGGAAAAACATCTGCTCTATCGTGGATTTACAGAAAGCTCAGAATACCTGTGGGTATCCTACGCGCTGTCGGATCCTGAAGGAACAGGGCTTTCCCCCTCCCCCCTTCTGCAGCGCATGAGGATTTTCCTCGATAAGGCTGAGTTCATATCCCTTCCCCTAGAAAGCATCGACTCCGAGACTGAGGAATTCTCACGTCAGGAAGTCCTTAGGCTCTCCGACGGAAAACGTGCGGCCTCAGGTCTTGCCGGTGCCCTGAGAAGGAAAAAGGAAGGCCGCAGCATACCTTCCTGGTGGCTGGATGTCTATAACTGGCTGCTGAAGGAAAACAAACTGGATGCCTCAGGAAGCTTAGCGCTGGAAGGTCTATTCGCCCATGCCTCCGAAGGCAGCCTCCCAAAGGAATTGGCAGCACAGCTCTTCGCAAAAAACAGGAGGCTGGGTGGCAGCGTAACCAGATTCGAAAGATTCCGAAGCTGCCCATTCCAGCATTTTGCCCAGTACGGACTGAGACTTCATGAGCGAAGGGAAAGAAAATTCCAGTCCCTTGATCTTGGCAACCTCCTCCACGGCCTGCTGCGTGAATTCGGCAGCCGCCTTAAAAGTCAGGGACGGCGATGGAGCGAAATTGATGAACAAGAGGCCTCCGGCCTGCTATCAGAAATCCTTGAAGAGCTTGCTCCAAGGCTGCAGAACGAGCTTCTCCTAAGCACTCGGCAGTACCGTCACCAGCTTAATCGAATCCGTCTCCTGGCCGAGCGCAGCATACGTCGGCTCAGAGCCTTCGATGCCGTAAGTGAATTCCATCCCCAGGTATTTGAACGCGCCTTCGGCAAAGGCCCCGGCTCAATGCCGCCACTGTCCTATGAACTGGATGGATTCCGCATGGAAATAGCCGGCCAGATTGATAGAATGGATTTCGATGACAGCGGCAAATACTTCATGATCCTTGATTACAAAACAGGCCAGGCCTACATCAACCTACTGGAGGTCTACTACGGCTTGAAAATGCAGCTCCTCACCTATTTGCTGGTGGCCAGGAACCTCCTTAGGAAAACCGAGGAACAAGAGCTGCTGCCTGCCGGTATGCTATACTGCTTCCTGCGCTGGCCAATGTGCTCCGCGGACAGGAAAATAACCATCGATGAAGCCAAAAAGAAAATTGAAAACGGGCTTAAAATGCCCGGCTGGGTTCTGGCAGACCCCGACGTTGTCAAAGCCATTGACAGTACCCAGCAATTCATCAAGGTGAAACTGAATCGTGACGGTTCCATCGGAAAAGCCTCCAGGGCAAGCGTCAGAAGCCTGGAAGAATTCGACACGCTCCTTGCCTATATCGACTATCTGCTGGAGGACACCGGCAGAAAAATACTCTCCGGAGACATTGAAGCGCGGCCCTACAGGATGCAGGATGGCAAGATGCCCTGCAGATACTGCGTCTATCAGTCTCTCTGCGGCTTCGACCCCGCCCTGGATGGCTACGGCTGGCAGAATTTCCCGAAGCTTGACGATGATGAGATTATGGCCGCCATGAAGGAGCAGCTTGAACAACGGAAGAACAAGGTCTGATATTTACCTGTAATGGGGGCTGTCCAAAAACGGAACAGCCCCCATTGCGTCCATCTTCACATCTTTACCAAATTCCCATGAATCAACTACGCTAATTTATTTTGAAAGCGTTGACTTTTTGATTGAATTGTTGTAATATTATGCATGCGGGATTTAATGCAAATTGAATTCGAAATTTCGGCAAAACTGCGAATTATCTTTGCGGTGATGCCAGAAATAACCAGCCGAACCGGGGAAACCCGGGAGTTTTTAAACTATATAGGGGGTATTTTTCAAATGGCAGTAAAAGTAGCTATCAATGGTTTTGGTCGTATTGGTCGTCTTGCATTCCGTCAGATGTTTGATGCTGAAGGTTACGAAGTTGTTGCTATCAACGACCTCACCAGCCCGAAGATGCTCGCACATCTCTTGAAGTATGACTCCACTCAGGGCAAGTATAAGTACGCTGACAAAGTAACAGCCGGCGAAGATTCCATCACCGTCAACGGTAAGGAAATCAAGATTTATGCCGAGAAGGACGCAAAGGACATTCCCTGGGGCAAGCATGACGTGGACGTCGTTCTCGAGTGCACGGGCTTCTATACCTCCAAGGAAAAGGCTTCCGCTCATCTTGCGGCAGGTGCCAAGAAGGTCGTTATCTCCGCTC